>SKYW01000022.1 GCA_007127695.1 Balneolales bacterium
CGGACCATGTTCGAGGCGATCCGGCAGATTACCACGGACGGACGACCGGAGGAAATCCGGCTCGCTGCCCTGATCGACCGGGGCCATCGCCGGTATCCGGTCGAGCTGAGGTACCTGGGCCTCTACAGTCCGACCAAACTCAGGGAACACGTGCATTGCCGTTTTACCGACGAGGGAAACCCGGATGGTGTGTGGCTTATGGCATCCCTGCCGGATACCACCTGACGGCCTGCCATCATTGCATCATTGTCCCATGCCCCTTGCCAACTGCAAACTCCTTAGCAGTCAATGCTGTCCATTTGCATTGCGATTCTTTTCCAACTCAAATAGTCAAAGCCAGTGAATTATGAAACTTTACACTCTTTTTGCCACAGTAACTGTTCTCTTCCTTGCCGCGTCTTCGGTCCATGCCCAGACGGAACCTGCCCCTCCACCGGATACTGGGGGGCCTGAAACAGTAGAGGTGGCGGCATCCAACTGGGAGCGCAGCCTGCGCGCCTCGCTCACCGGCACCCAGGCCACCTACCGTAACTGGAGCCAGGGAGGTACCGACAATCTCGCGATCCTGGGCACTACGGCTTATTCCTCGGAGTACTCCAGGGACAGATACGGGTATAAAGTGGATATAAATCTCAGGTACGGACAGACACAGATCGGCGACGGTGATTTTATCAAGAGCGATGACCGGATCCGGATCCGGAACCAGGCCAGCCGAAAATTTCGCGATGAGCGGCTCAGCGCAATCTTCAACCTGAATTTTGAGTCCCAATTCGACAAGGGGTATAAAAACCCTGTTCCCGAGGAAGGCGAGCAGCGTGAGCTTATCTCACGGTTCAT
Source organism: Balneolales bacterium (assembly GCA_007127695.1). GTDB lineage: Bacteria > Bacteroidota > Rhodothermia > Balneolales > Natronogracilivirgulaceae > SKNL01. The sequence continues at coordinate 838 of SKYW01000022.1, forward strand.
GGCACCGGCTTATATCACCCAGGTGCTCGGTCTCGGCTACAAACCCGTGGAAAGCCTGAGAATTGAGGGTGGCATTGCCATGAAACAGACCATCGTCGCGGTAACCGATGAAAACCTTTCCCGCCGCTATTTTGGTGACGGAAATGAAGATCAAAACTTCAGAAATGAAGCCGGTCTGTCACTGCTCATTGGCTATGAGCGCAGGGTCATGGAGAATATCTTCTATTCCGGTTATGTGGAAACATTTACCAATGTGAACAGGAGTCTCAACTACACCGATGTCCTCTTCATCAACGAGATCACCGGACAGATCAACCGGTACATTAGTGCCAACGTGGAATTTGTACTGGCCTACGATCGGGAAATCGAACGGGATCTGCAGGTCAAGCAGATCATCTCCCTCGGTCTGAGCTACTCGTTTTTCGATGACTGACCGGAACATCCCGCAGCTGTCCGTAAACATGCCGGCCTCACGCAGGAAGGGATAATATTCTTCTCACAAATCGATCAGAGAATCGTTATATTGGGCTTTCTTTTTGGATAGCGCCATTATTGGAAAAATTGTCTGATCCGGGAAACGACAACTCCGCAGCATCCCACTTCCTGCATTACCGAGCCGCTGCCGGATCCGCTCCTCCCATGATCAAGGATCAGAATATCCAAATGTGCTTTGCGAGATCATCTGCAACTGGTAATCTTTCGGTTCATGCGTTGCTGGCATGCTTTTTTAATTGCTTTTTTATTGGGACTGACAGGGTTGCGTCCTGCCACTGCCCAAAAACTGCCCATGCCCACCGATGACCTGCTCAGAACCACTCCGGAAGAAGGTGACTGGGATATCCGGTTCCGGTTCGGCCTGAACGGGTCCCAGGCCTATTACAGGGAATGGGCGCAGGGCGGAGTCGACCGGATCGCCGTGGTGGCCAACACCATGTTTTCCGGTGTCTACACTGACGGACCGTATCAGTACGGGTTCCGGCTCGACATGCGCTATGGACAAACCCGTCTTGATCGCGGCGATTTCCGGAAAAGTGAGGATGTGATCCGCCTTCGCAACCAGTTCCGGCGCCGTTTCAGTGATGAACGCTTTAGCCTTACCGCAAACGTGAATTTCGAGACGCAGTTCGACAAGGGATACGACCGCAGTTACGAAAATGTACAGTCCCGGTTCATGGCACCGGGCACCCTGACCGAGACAATCGGTCTCTCCTACGACCCGGACAAGTACTTTCGATCAACGTTTGGTGTTTCTCTGAGGCAGACATTTTTCAGCGACACGTCGCTATCGGAGCGGTATGGCCTGGACGAGGGTGAATGGTTCCGCAATGAGGCTGGATTTACCCTCATCATCAATTATGAGCGGGAGATCTGGACCAATGTCACCTACACCGGATACCTGGAAACATTCAGCAATCTCCAGAAAAGCCTGCTCAGCACCGATATCGTTTTCACCAACGAACTGATCGGACGCATCAACGACTACCTGACCACCAATTTCGAATTCGCCTTGCAGTACAATGACGATATTACCAAAGCACTGCAGGTCAAACAGATCCTTTCGATTGGACTGCGATTCAACTTCAGATGAGTACTGACTTCCATCGATGAGCACTGGCATCCCATGATACCTGATGAATATCTGCGGCAGTTGCCGCAACTGCTGAAGCAACTTGAAAAAAAAATGCCCGGTTCCGGTGAATTCCCGAACACCGGAGGAAGCAACGCGGCCCTTCCGGAAGAAGCACTCCGGGATCTGGTCGACCGCCTTTCCCGCCACTACCCGTTCCATCAGCCCTTCTATGCCGGACAGATGCTCAAGCCCCCGCACCCTGCGGCATGGCTTGCCTACGCTCTGGCAATGACCATAAATCCCAATAACCACGCACTGGATGGCGGACCGGAGGCGTCATTCATGGAAAAGGAAGTGATCCGCCGGCTGATGCACCTGGTTGGATTTACGGAACAAGGACTGGGCCATCTGACCAGCAGCGGCACTATTGCCAACCTTGAGGCACTCTGGGTGGCGCGCGAATTGCATCCGGACCGCCCCTTTGCCGTCTCGTCACAGGCGCATTACACACATCAGCGAATGGCACAGGTGCTGCGTCATCCGGTAATGGTGCTGCCTGAGGATGAGGATGGACTTCCCGACCCGTCACGCCTCTCTTCAGCAGAACCGCTGCCGGGTACCGTGGTGGTTACCTTGGGAACCACGGGGACAGGGCGTGTGGAGCCGTTGCACAGGATCTTGCCGTGGGCCAGGAAGAACGGTGTGCGCATTCATGTGGATGCGGCTTACGGTGGTTTTTTCCATCTTCTGCGTGGATCCGGCCTGCTGGATCCCGGGCCCTGGGAGGCACTGTCCGGTGTGGACAGTATCGTCATTGATCCACATAAGCACGGATTGCAGCCTTATGGATGCGGAGCGGTCCTTTTCCGTGATCCGGCCGTCGGAAAACTGTACCGCCACGACTCCCCTTATACCTACTTCACTTCCGATGAACTTCACCTGGGCGAGATCAGCCTGGAATGCTCGCGTGCCGGTGCTGCGGCCGTTGCTCTCTGGTTCACGCTGAAGCTGCTGCTCCCGGAACCCGTAGCCAGCGGGCAATCCTCCAGCAGTGGACAGCCCAGCCTCAGCGGGCAGCCATCCGCCGGGGAAAGGTCCA
>SKYW01000020.1 GCA_007127695.1 Balneolales bacterium
AAGTCCGCATCGCCCGAGCAAGCCGTTACCCATAACACCACGAACTCCGTTTGATGACTTCGACCGCTTCTGACAAGCGTTCCGATAAAAACCAAACTGCAGCAGGTAAAGCCGTCGACACATATCTGATCCGACGGCTTTACTTCTTTCTGGCACCATACAAGTGGTTTCTGCTCCTGGCCCTTTTTCTTACGCTGGGGGTCGCCTTTCTTGGACCGTTGCGTCCCTACCTCACCCAGATAGCCGTAGATGACTATATTGCCCAGGGTGATGTTGTCGGGCTCGGCAAGATCATGCTGCTTTTTACGGGGGTGCTTCTGCTGGAAACTGCTATCCTGATCGGAAACACCTACCTGATGCGCTGGATCGGACAGGGTGCGCTGTTCCGTCTCAGGGAAGCCCTGTTCACCAAGATCCAAAGCCTGCACGTCCAGTTTTTCGATAAGAATCCCATCGGAAGACTGATTACCCGCACTACCAGTGATATCGAGGCGCTAAGTGACCTGCTCTCCTCCGGTGTGGTCAATATCATCGGCGACCTGTTCCGGATAATTTTCATTATCGCGTTCATGTTCTCCATGAGCTGGGAGCTTTCGCTGGTCAGTTTGAGCGTGCTGCCCATTCTGATCTATGCCACCTTCTGGTTCAAAGCAAGGGTTCGCGTCGCATTCCTGAACGTGCGCGATCAGATAGCCCGCCTGCACTCCTTCGTACAGGAGCACATCGGAGGGATGAGCATCGTGCAGCTTTTTGGCCGTGAAAAAAAGGAAGCTGAAAAATTTGAACGGATCAACAAGGAGCATGCCGACGCTCATATCAAAACCATCTTTTATTTTGCCATCTTCTGGCCTGCCGTAGAAGTAATTGCTTCGCTGGCAATGGCCCTGGTTATCTGGTATGGTGGTGCCCAGGCACTGGCCGGACAGGTAACTTTCGGGATTTTGCTTGCATTCATCCAGTATGTCCGGCAGTTTTTTGTGCCCATCCGTGACCTTTCTGAAAAATTCAATACGCTCCAAAGCGCCCTGGCCTCCTCTGAACGCATTTTCGGGGTTCTGGATACACCGGACGAACTACCGGTAAAGGAAGACGCGCAAAAGCCGGAGCGGATGGAGGGGCACATACGTTTCGAGAACGTCTCTTTCCGTTATAATGCCGGTGAACAGGATGTGCTCCGCGAAGCCACTTTTGAAGTAAAACCCGGAGAAGTTGTAGCCATCGTTGGCGCCACAGGTGCCGGAAAAACGACCATCATCAACCTTCTGCTCCGCTTTTACGATGTCAATACCGGCAGGATCACTGTCGACGGAATTGACATCCGGGAGATGAAACAATCCACACTCAGATCCTATTTCGGCCTTGTACTGCAGGACAATCTGCTGTTTGCCGGTACCATCATGGACAATATCACACTGGGCAACAAAGATATTTCCAGAGAGCGGGTGCAGCATACTGCTGAACTGGTTCAGGCAGACCGTTTTATTAAAAAACTGCCCGGTGGGTACATGCACAGGATCACGGAACGCGGGACGTCTTTGTCGATGGGTCAGCGACAGCTCATCTGCTTTGTGAGGGCTCTGGTTTATGACCCCGCTATTCTCATTCTGGATGAGGCTACTTCCAACGTGGATTCCGAAACCGAGTATCTGGTCTCCAAAGCACTTGAGACCATGATGATAGGACGAACATCAGTTGTGATAGCACACCGGCTGTCCACCATCCAGCATGCCGATAAGATCCTGGTCATGCACAAGGGCCGAATCCGTGAAACCGGTACGCATCAGGAGCTCCTGACGCATAAGGATGGCATCTACCGCCGGCTTTACGAACTTCAGTATCGTGACCAGGCCAGGCCCGCCATTTAGTGCTGCTGTTATCCCGTAATGGTGTGAGTCCATCCACCGTGACCTCCGGATCCTGCCGGCATGCTGCGTAACGGATCCTGCTGGCTAACGGAGGTATAAAAGGGTGATACGGGTTGCACACTGTCACATATTATCAGAGCATGTTGCTCATCCGGTCACAGAGATTACGTATTCAATCACTTCATCGGGTGTATCGGGCGGGAGGCAGAAAAAACGATTGCAGTAAATCTGTCCGTCATTGTACTGAGCTGTTTCGCCATGCTGAAGAATGCGCGTCTGAAAGCCGGCTGACTCCATTATGGCCGCAGGTGCTGCGATATCCCAGTACGCCGTTCGCCGAAAACTGACAAAGCCGGAACTTGGACCGTTCAGTGGGCCGATGATATTGTGAGCAGCATTGGATGTGCGCCGTACGGGAAGATGCGCAATGGACTCCAGACGATCCCGAAGCACCGGATTTGCCCCCTTGACAACCAGTGGCATCTGGTGCCTCCAGCTGATGGTCTGGTGAATTTCCCGAAACTCACTTGGGGAGGTATAGAGCCGCGTTCGCATATGGCTGTTGCCGTAAAGCACACAGTTTCTCTCGGGCTGGTATAGTACTCCAAAACTGGGTTTGCCATCAATACACAGGCTGATAAGCACGAAATAGTTGGGAGATCCCTCAATAAACTTGCTTGTCCCGTCAATAGGGTCGACATACCAGACCGCGGATGAGTTTGGTTCATAACTGTGGGATGTCTCATCCTCCTCACTCACAACTACTTCACCCGGGAAGGCCTTGTTGAGGAGCTCCATCCAGTAGTCGTTCATCTGCCGGTCGGTATCGGTCACCTTGGATCCGTCATGCTTCATGCTGACCTGAAAACTGCGGTTGTGCTGCTGAAGCCTGAGCTTCCGGCCGGCTTCCTCAAGATGGGGATAAAGCCAACGAAATCGTAAGTTGAATTCCTTTTCTGTCATTCCGGATTGAAGTGTTTCATAAAGTAATCATCCTGTTTCCTGTACAGGAATTTTTATATCTTCCCGAGGTCGCACTATCTCCATTCACAATATACACCATTACGAAATCTCGCCATGGAAGATGACAAGACCAGTACGGCAGCGAAAATAGAAAAAAATGCCGAATCTTATGACGGCGGTTACAGGGATATTATCGAAAAACTGCACGAAGAAAAAGAGCGCCTGGAAAATGATCTTCGTCAGGAATACCGGAATGCCAGAAAATATGTGCGCTCGCATCCGGAAGAGGGTCTGGCATATGCATTTCTCGGCGGAGTAGTAGCAGGGTTCATCCTGGCCAAAATGTTATCACGCTGAACGGGGAAATCGATCGTTATTTCAATATATTGTACCATCCAATCGTTTCATGACAGGACTACTCTCCGGAAGAGCCGTGCATTGATGTGTATTAGCGCATCTTGCCTTGTTGCCCCCGGATATTTGTAACATCCAACTTCTAATTTCAGTGACACATGTCGGAACTTCAGCACACAAATGAACAGGTAAACGATCTTCTGCAGCGCGTGGATGCGCTGAGGAGGTATCTTTGACTACGACAAGCGAAAGGAAAGAATAGGAGAGCTTGAATTTCAGGCGCAGCAGCCGGATTTCTGGAATGATGCAGACAAAGCC
>SKYW01000290.1 GCA_007127695.1 Balneolales bacterium
AAGCACGAATGCGGCGTAGGGTCCGGCGAGCAAGTGGGGGCTGAAAGGGCCGGGAGGACCAAAATTCACTTTTGCCAGCACAGGGATTGTAAGGTAGTCCAGTTTAGTGGTCCCATCCGCGGTCACGGTGATTCCCTCAATCGTCTCGCTAAAGCTGAAGGTGGTACCCTGCTGCGAGTAGTACAACCCGGTCTCCACTCCGACAGGGAACATGGGAATGCCGATATCCAGCACCGCGCCGATCGTGAAGCCGGTCCGCGGGTCACTGTCGTCGAAACTGATGTCGAAGTCGCCGTAGCTTACCGTGCCCGAAATATTGGCGATATTCACACCGCCCTTGATTCCAAAACTGATGGGCAGCTGTGCCTGGGAGGTACCCGGGAGGCCGGCGAACATGAGAAGGAGAAGGCCGGCAAAAATGACAGATAGCGTAATTTTTTTCATGTGTTTATAGTCTTTGTTTCAAGAGGTCACATGCAATGCCCATGTTGATTATAATCATGCTTCTGTGTGGCGAAAGGCCGCCATGCTCGTAGCACTTCGTGACCTTCGGTTCATGGTCTGTGAATTTTGAGTGGGAGTGACGGCTTGCCTTATTGTATGAGTCAAATGGAGGTTGACTGACAGCATGGCATCTTTGGTGGACACTGTTCAGAATACATGAATACCAGAATTATGGCAAGGGGAAACTGAACCGGCTTTCAGAACGATTCTGCCAGAAGGAGTGTAATTGGTAGTAGGAACGCACATTTTTTTTCATCGCCCTTACTCTCGATAATGAGCGGGTGGGGCGAAAGGTAAATACTAACATAAATCAGGAAATCATGAGAGATTTACATCTGAAAGGCAATATCAACACCCTGAAAGGAAAACTGAAACAGAAGTACGGGGATCTTACCGATGACGATCTGGCTTTTATGGAAGGCAAGGAAGATGAATTCATCGGAAATCTCCAGAAGAAACTTAACAAAAGCAGAGAAGAGATTGCGGGCGAACTGAGAAAAATGATGGAAGAATGACGGCCTGATCCGCGACAGAAGGACTGTTTAGCACGCTGATCACAACGGGGTCTGTTCGGCCTAGAGGTAGGCACCGATCGTTTTTGCGGTGAGCCATCCGTGTATCTTGTGCCGCAGGGGGCGGTTCTGCCACTCTTCAAGTTCGATGCGAAGTGAGTTCAGCAGGTCGTTTTCAAACTCCACTGCCATTTTTTCGGCAAACGCTCTGTCCAGGATGTTGACATTGGCCTCATCGTTGAGCCGGAATGACCGGTTGTCGAAATTGGTTGATCCGATGGTGACGAAGTAGTCATCGACGATCATCAATTTGGCATGGTACATGGCCTGCTGGTATTCGTACATCCGAATACCGGCTTTCATCAGATCCCCCCAAAGGGTATGGGATGCCCTTCTTACGTAATTCTGATCGATTTTTTCTCCCGGAGTGAGTATGGTGATGTCCACGCCGCGTTCTGCGGCATCCACCAGGGCATCCAGGAATTCTTTGTCCGGGAAAAAGTAGGCCGATCCGATCCGGATGGATTCGTTGGCAGATGCAATGGCGTGAAGCAGCATTTTGCGCACTCTTATCTGTCCTTCCCGGGGATTGCTGCTGGTCACCTGCATGGGAATGGTTCCGGTGGTGTCCGGTTGCGGATAATATGTTTCGCCCACAAGCAGCTCTCCGCGCGAAGAGACCCAGTTCTCGGAAAATGCACCCTGTATTTCATGGACAATGGGCCCGGTGATACGTAAATGATAATCCTTGTACCCCCCGTCATCTATATCCGGCAGCCAGGGATCGGCCGTATTCACACCGCCGGTATAGGCTGTCCTGCCGTCAACGACCAGCAGTTTCCTGTGCGTGCGATGGTTGAAACGGGCTATCTGGTACCAGGAGGGCTTCCGCCACCGCTCCACGTCGACGCCCGCATCGCGCATGGTCTCGAGCTTTTCGCCTGATGCAAGGACTGAGCCAACATAATCCATGACAAGATGGACACTGACATTCCTCCTTGCCGCTTCAGCCAGGGCCTCCGCCACTGGATCGGCAGTCTCATCGCCGTAAAACATGAACGTCTCCTTGGTAATGCTTTTTTCCGCTCTATTGATATCCTCAAGCATGGATGCGAAGACATCTTTTCCACGAGCAAGTATTTCAATGTGGTTGCCATCCACCCACTGTCGGCCCGCAATGATTCCGCTCACTCTTCTGAATTCAGGATCAGTGATGCTGTACGTAACCTGGATCTGCTCAGTGACGCGTATCTCTTTGGGCGTTGCATTGAAAAACAGAATGCTCCCGATGAGGAAAAGGGCGAATAACCCCAGCACGGAAACGACAACCATCTTGATGCTGATTTTTATCATCGCGATAAATTCAGGTAGGCGGTATTAGATAGAGAGAAAGATATCATCACCGCGTGATAACTGCAAGAATGCAGTTTTTCAGCCAGTTCTGGGCCTCTGGCGGCAATCCTTCGCCGATTTTTTTTGTGGCTTCGTCGGTGACGAGAAGCACGCCGTCCCGCTCACCCTTGCTTCGCACGTGCCCGATCCGGACCGTCTCTATCTGGCGGGCGTCCAGCACTTTGCCGGCCGTATCCCCCCAGGGGGTCTCGTGAAAGATCCGCACACGGTCCCGGCCGATCTGCAGTACCTGGCGGGTGACCCTGGACCATGCCAGTCCGCCCAGTACCAGCAGGAGGAACAGCAGTCCGATGATCCCAAACGCAACGGGGGCGTCATCGATCCCGAATCCGATGAAGATGAACACCCCCGCGAAAGCCATGATGAACAGGGAGCCGATGATGGAGGATTTTGTTCTCGGAAGGGTCACGCGCAGCTGGTCGCTATCCACTCGCAGGTCGAACCCCGCCGGCGGCGGTTTGCGCGAATCGAAATCTACCTCCAGTTTTCCCTCCCGGGCCAGATCGCGCACCGATTTGTCGAGGTCCTCCACGGCACGGGACACCATGTTGCCCTTGCCGCCTTCCAGGGCCGGCTTGTTCAGCTGGCGGCAGTAGTCTTCCCAGATCTTTCGAAACCCGTTGGGAGAGCGGGACTCATACAGAGTTATGCGTTTTTTCTTTTCTTCGTGATGCAGTTCCACGATATGCAGGGTGTAGGAGGAGCTGTTCTTTCCGCCGGAGCGGCGTTCGGTGCGCTGGAGGATGCCGGGATAGCGCTGCAGCGGCTCGGTCCAGTATTTGTAACCGAAAATGGACTGGGTCTCCCTGGTGACATTGGTCGCGTCGATCCGGATGGTCTCCCGGAAGGTCAGGTTGTACAGTCCGAACAGCAGGATGCCGATTCCGATGGCCGGAAACAGCAGGATAAAAAGCATGGCCGGATCGTACTCGCCGCTGCTGATTATGCTGATGAAAATAAGTCCCGGGATGCCGCCCCGGATGAGGGCGAAGATCACGAGGAAAACACCCATTCCCCTGCTGCTGCGACCCTGGTAGACGGCCGGCAGGGCGGGTACGTGATGAA
>SKYW01000276.1 GCA_007127695.1 Balneolales bacterium
ACGGGCGCAAGGCACGCGAGTGTAAAATGATGAGCGCCGTGTGTCCGGATGCCCACGACGTTGCCGGACTGCACCATGTGCGCTACGGCATCGGTATCGCGCGGAAAGCGGGGTTCACCGCTGGCCACATCCTCAATACCAAACCGCTCGTAAAGCTTAAAAAGTGGCTGAATATTTGACCGGACCCTTCCGGAAAATCGAACATGTCGGCATTGCCGTGCGGGATCTCGACGAGGCCGTTTCGCAGTACGAGCAGATGATGGGGACGGCCTGCTACAAGCGGGAAACCGTGGAAAGCGAGGGCGTGGAGACGGCATTTTTCCGCACCGGAGAAAGCAAAATTGAGCTGCTGGCGTCCATCAGGGACGATTCGCCGGTGGCGCGATTCCTGGAAAAACGCGGCGAAGGCGTGCACCACCTGGCCTTTGAAGTGGACGACATCCACAAGGAAATGGAGCGTTGCCGGAAGCTGGGCTACACCCTGCTGAGCGAATCACCCAAACCCGGCGCCGACAACAAGCTGGTCGCCTTTTTGCATCCGAAGGAGCACTACGGCGTGCTTATCGAGCTGTGCCAGACGGCTCACTCCTGATACATCTCGTAATGCTTCTCGCCGGCACGGATCGGGAACGGCATCCGGTTCTGCGGCGGCGGGAGCGGACAGGTGGTGTGCGGGTTGATGGCGCACGGCGGGTTATATGACACGTTGAAGTCCACAATGGCCGGCTCTCCGGGTGCCGGACGGTCAATGTAGAGAAAACGTCCGCCCGGATAGGTCTCCGAGCCGGAAGTCGCATCCGCGAACGGAATGAACAGGCGGTCGCCGGTCCCCAGGGCCACAATGGAAACCTCGTGTCCCTCCGCCGAAAACGTCAGCGTGCCGGCCACATCCCACTCGATCATCTGTCCCAGCACATTTTCAATAAGCATGGTCGCACCCTGCTCTCCGGGCTCAAACCGGGCCGCCACACGCCAGTCCTTGTCGATGTCGTAGCGCTCGATCCCGTCGAAATGGCGCAGATGCGGACTGTTGTCATCGAAAAGGCGGATCCCGACGAGGTCATCACGCCGCACCACAAACCAGTACAACGTGCGGTAGGTGAGCTCCCGTGTCATCTCCGGGGTGGATATGATCCCGTCCCGAACCCGGTGACCCTGCTCGTCGCGTATATCGATATTTCCGACCACGCGCATGAAGACCGTGTCCTCCCGCACCTCGAAAATACCCGCCATTTCAGGGATAGATCCCTCCGGAAAACGCACTCTCGCGTATGTTCCGCTGCCGAAAGACTGCTCCCCGTCATCCAGCCAGTAGAGTCCGGCCAGCCGCAGCCAGCCGCGATCATCATGGAGCCTTTCAATCCTGTTTTCGTGCCAGTTCTCCACAAATTCGTAGTAGTCGCGATCGGCTTCGGTTGTGTCTTGCACCGGGATGGCGGCAACCCGGGCGGGGTTGCGATCATTGAGCAAGTCCGGCAATCCATCCGGACTGATGTCGACGCCGGAAGCAATTGCGGCCGTTGTCAGTCCCGCCGCAAACAGGATAATCAGAACCGTGCGGACCATTCTGACGGAAGTACTGATCATACCTGGAGTCCCACTCATACCTGGAGTGCCGATCATACCTGGAGTGCCGATCATTCCTGGGCTGCCAACCTTACCTGGAGTTACATTTTTCAAAATATTCAGACCTTTTATTTGTCATTTATTAATGGGGACCGGAAACCCGGGTCGTCCGTTGTCTTTCCCGTGCAGGGACATGCCGGCGCAAAACAGCCGGATCCTTCTCCCGGATCTGTCGTCGCCGACCGGTTGCATGGCAACGGTAAAAATAACCAATTATGCGGAATAAAAAGCAGGGTCGGACGAGATTCAACGTCCGACCCACTTTCAGGTCTGAGACTTGAGGACATCCCGTGACGGGACAACTTCAAGCCCATTTCCCTATAGAGTTCAAAAGGGTATTTTCCTTGCACTTTTTTCAAAATTTTTTTTCAAGAAATCTGCCAAACGGTCAAATCTGCAACCAGACAGAAGAAAAAAATCATCCAAGCCATGAATGTTCAGGGGGTTGCGGTTGTTAAAACATAAAACACTTAAGTACTGCAGTAATACATATTGCATTAACTCACGATTACGGTACTCCACGAAGTAATAACCAAATACAAACCACTATGAATCAAATGTCTTCAGGTGCACGGAATTTGGATAATTTGCCCACTGACCAGAACAGGGACACGGCGTTGCTGCTGCTCCGTATCGGTGTTGGTATTATTTTCATTGTGGCCGGATGGGGCAAACTGACCGGTATTGAGAATGTTCAGGGATTTTTTGGCAATATCGGAATCCCGTTGCCGGGTCTTATGGCATGGGTCGTGGCCATTGTTGAGTTTGTTGGCGGCATCATGGTTCTTGCCGGTGCCTTCATTCGCGTACCTGCCATTCTGCTGGCCATCACTATGGTCGTAGCCATCATCACGACCAAGATCGGGGAGCCATTTGTGGCTTACCGTCTGGATCTTCTCCTGCTGTTGATGAGTGCAGCGCTCGCCCTGATGGGTCCGGGCCGGTACTCAGTGGATGATCTGCTACCCAAGAAATAGCCGGTACCCCTCAAGCAGCATCTTTCATGCAGTCCCTTTACTACTGAATGTTGACCCATAAAACGGGATGTGGCAATCCAGCCGCATCCCGTTCTCCTTTTTATGGACCCTCTTACCCATGGCCTTATCGGTGCCGCCGCAGCCCAGTCGCTGGCCGACAAGGAAAAACACCGTCCCGCCGCCTTCACCGCTTTTGTCGCCGCCCTGCTGCCCGATCTCGAGTTCTTCATCCACGTCCCCTCCGATCCCCTGTTCAACATTGAGGTCCATCGCCAGTTCACCCACTCCTTTGCCTTCATCCCGGCCGGCGCCCTCATAACCGCCGCACTTCTCTGGTGGTTCCTCCGCCGCCACCTCTCTTTCCGCGAGCTGTTCCTCTTCAGCGCGCTTGGTTTCGCCACACACGGCCTGATGGATGCCGTCACCAGCTACGGCACCGAACTGCTCTGGCCCTTTTCGGATACCCGCTTCGCCTGGAACATCGTCCCCATTGTGGATCCGCTTCTCACCACGGTCATGGCCATCCTTGCAGGCGCTGCATTCTGGTACCGGAGCCGGTTTTTCGGATGGCTCTTCATGGGATGGCTGCTGCTCTACCTCACCGCCGGATTCGTCCAGCGCGAACGCGGCAGATCCGCAATGGAAGAACACACCGCCCTGCGCGGACACACCATCGAGCAGCTTGTCGTCAAACCCACCATTGGCAACCTCCTTCTCTGGCGAAGCACCTACATTTCAGGCGACACGGTCCATGTGGATGCGGTCCGATCCGGTATTTTCAGTCCGCAGCAAATCTACACGGGTGACGCCGCGCCGCTGATCATCCCCGGACGGGACTTCGCCCGGTGGAAAGGGACCACT
>SKYW01000144.1 GCA_007127695.1 Balneolales bacterium
AACCAGATCACCAAGACCACTTCCGCCTGCTTTGAACCATCGCTCGACTACGTCGTGGTCAAGGTCCCGCGCTTCAATTTCGAGAAATTCCCCGGGGTGGATGAGGAGCTTACCACCCAGATGAAGGCCGTCGGTGAAGTGATGTCCATCGGCCGCACCTTCCCCGAGGCGCTCAACAAAGCCTGGCAGTCGCTGGAGGTCGGGCGCGGCGGACTCGGCGCCGACGGCTACGAGGAAATCGACCGCGAAGAGGTGCGCCAACGGCTGCTCAAGCCCTACTGGGACCGCAGCCTGCAGATCCGCAACGCCTTCAAGCTGGGAACCAGCATCGAGGAGGTCCATGACATCACCCGCATCGATCCCTGGTTCCTGGAAAAGATCCGCTACCTGGTAACCCTTGAAAACCGCACCGAGGGACAGACCCTGCTCTCCATCGGCGAAGAGCACCTGCGCGAGCTGAAACAGGCCGGCTTCTCCGACCGCCAGATCGCCTGGCTGCTGAGCCAGAGCGACGTCGACCGCATCACCGGAAAACAGGTGCGCGAAAAACGTGAAAAGCTGGGCATACGGGCCGTGTTCAAGATGGTGGATACGTGCGCCGGCGAATTCCCCGCATCCACCCCCTACTACTACTCCTGCTACGACGACGAAAACGAAAGCGAAGTCACCGACCGCAAAAAAGTAATGATCCTGGGCAGCGGTCCGAACCGCATCGGGCAGGGCATCGAGTTCGACTACTCCTGCGTGCATGCCGTACTGGCCGCCAAGGAGATGGGCTACGAAACCATCATGGTCAACTGCAACCCCGAAACCGTCTCCACCGACTTCGATATCGCCGATAAGCTCTACTTCGAGCCGGTCTACTGGGAGCATGTCTACAACATCATCCTCCACGAAAAACCCGAGGGGATCATCCTTCAGGTCGGCGGACAGACCGCGCTCAAGCTGGCCAAGAAGCTCACCGAGCACAACGTGCACATCTTCGGCACGCCCTTCGAGATGATGGACCTGGCCGAGGACCGCGGCAAATTCTCCGAGACGCTGCTGCGGCTCAACATCCCCTTCCCGTCCTATGGCACCGCGTTCACCTCGAAAGAGGCCATCGAGATCGCCAACCGGATCGAGTACCCCGTGCTGCTGCGACCCAGCTATGTGCTAGGTGGACAAGGCATGTGTATTGCCGTGAAGGACAGCGAGCTGGAACAGTACGTGCGCACGCTGCTCAAGACCCATCCCGAAAACGAATTCCTCGTCGACCATTTTCTGGAGGATGCGATCGAGGTCGATTTCGATTCCATCTACGACGGCGAACAGCTGCACATCTGCGGAATCATGCAGCATCTGGAACCGGCCGGGGTGCATTCGGGTGACTCGACCGCCGTGCTGCCGCCCTATTCGCTCAGCGACCGTGTCATCGAGACCATGACCGAGTACCAGCTCAAGATCGCCAAAGCCCTCAATGTGCGCGGGTTCATCAATGTCCAGTACGGCATAAAGGGGTCGGATGTCTACGTGATCGAGGCCAATCCGCGGGCCACCCGGACCATCCCGTTCGTGGCCAAGGCAACCGGACGTCCAGAAGCCGACATCGGCGTAAAGGTGATGCTCGGGGCCAAGCTCAGTGACTTCGACGACCTGGAATCCAAACTGGAACATTACGCCATCAAGGAGCCGGTGTTCCCGTTCGACAAGTTCCCGGAAGTCAAGAAAGAGCTGGGGCCGGAGATGAAATCCACCGGCGAAACCATCTACTTCCTGAAGGACTTCAACGACGAGCACTTCCGCAAGCCGTTTGAGTTTAAGAATCTGTATCTTAGCCGGTAATGTAACAGAACCGACTGCATCATCAACCCCAGGAAATGCCACAAAACAACCTGCTTATTGCATTTGGCGGGGTGTCGCCCGAACACGAGGTTTCGGTGCTGACGGCCATCCAGGCAGCCCACGCCCTTGCGCAAAGCGGACATACGCTCATCCCGCTCTATATCACAAAAAACGGCCGGTGGCTCACCGGTCCGCATCTGCTGGACCTTGACTCCTACAAGGAGATACGCCAGGCCGAAGAACAAGGGGTGCCGTGCCATTTTGCGCTGGACGAGCAGGGGCGTCCCGGACTCCGGACACATCCCGGTGGATGGCTCGCCAGGCCGCAATGGTTCCCGATGGAAGCCGTGTTGTGCGCTTTTCACGGTGCCGAAGGTGAGAACGGATCCTTTCAGGGACTGTGCGAGACGTACAACCTCCCGTACACGGGATCGGGGGTCAGCGCCTCTTCTCTCGGCATGGACAAACGGCTGACCAAGGAACTCTGCCGCCGACACGACATCCCGGTTGTCGACGATGTCTGGATACGGGAGGACCATTGGGTGCACGAACAGCAAGAACTGGTTCAAAAGGCCGAAAAACTGGGGTACCCGCTCTATGTGAAACCGGTCACCCTGGGCAGCAGCATCGGGGTGCACCGTGTCGAAAACCGTGACGAGCTTGCCGATGCCGTTGAGTCGGCGTTCCGCTACGACAGCGACCTGCTGGTCGAAAAAGCCGTCCATCCGCTTACCGAAATCAACTGTTCGGTGCTCGGCGACGACGAATCCCTGCGAACCAGCGTCTGCGAGCAGCCGCTCGGCAAGGAAGAGCTGCTCTCCTTCGAGGACAAGTACATGCAGGGGGACAGCGTGGACGCCAAGGGCATGGCCTCAGCCAGCCGCAAGATCCCCGCACCCATATCCGGAGAAAAATCGGCCGAGATCCGGGAACTTGCCGGGCATATTTTCCGGTTGCTGGGATGTGCCGGGGTGGCAAGGCTGGATTTTCTGCTCAATCAGGAAACCGGCAAGGTGTTTTTTAATGAAATTAATACCATCCCCGGTTCGTTCTCATTTTACCTTTGGGAAGCATCAGAGGTGCGTTTCGACCGGTTGCTGGAAGAACTGATCCAGTCCGCAAGAAAACGCCATCAGAAAAAAAACAGCCGTGTTCGGTCCCACGACATCAATTTATTGAGCCAGAAAGCGGTAAAAGGACTCAAGGGGCTGAAAGGCGGTAAATAAACAGCGCTAACAGCCGACCCATATCCAGAATTTCTATGCAAAGACCGTTCTTCTTCCGCTATCCCCATCGCTCTTTCATGTCCATCTCCTCTCCAGCCGCACTTTTGGCATTTCTCCTGCCTCTTTTTCTGTTGGCGTCATGTGGACCGTCGACCGAAACCATTGTCGTAGGCGGCGAGGCACGCGGCCCTGAAATCACGGAAGAGGAAGATGTGGCTCCCGAGGAACGCGACCCGCGCCCGACGGTATTGAAAATCGGCGAGTCGAACCGCATACAGAGCATGGACCCGCTGTTCGCACTGAATACCGCGACCAAGCGGATGATCCAGCTCGCCTATGAGGGCCTTGTCCGGTTTGATCATGAGGATGCGATCGTGCCTGCAGCCGCTCATCGCTGGCAG
>SKYW01000070.1 GCA_007127695.1 Balneolales bacterium
AATGTGGGACACCATCCACCAGAAAAAAACGTAGCAAAACCTTATAAAAACCCAAAAAAAGCGCTTTTTTTCATACGATATTTACAATAAGGACTATCCTTACCTTTTAGAACAACCCATACAAATTCCGGAAAAAGCCATGGCCGAATCAAACGAACAAACCCTGGTCGCAGACAGCAGCAAACAAAGCACGGCAGCCACGGACAAACGGGTCATCGACAAGGCGGACATCGCCATGATCATGGACCGTTACCATTACTCCGACGACACCCGCTCCGTCATCGAAAAGGAAAACCTGATGCCCGCCGGCGTACTCACCCGCCTGCATTCCAGTTTTCCCGAGCACTCCGGCATCCTGGATACCAAGGAATTCATGTTCACCGGCAAACAGCACTACTCCGGCATGAAAGGCTTCCGCGAAATCGTCGCCATCCTGGAATCAAACGGCATCGACATCGGCCACATCAAGGAGCGCGAACTCTTCATCGATGTCTACCGCTTCCTGGCCACCAAGCACGTGCTCAACAAAATCGACTGGGACAATCCCCACAAAGACCCGCTCTTCCAGCTGGTGATCCCGCAGCCGGGTATGATCCGGGAGGATGTGGTCAAAGCCTATCTGAAAACCGAAACCGAAGGGGAGCGTCAGCAGGTGGTCCGCGAACACCAGCAGCGCATCAATCCGCACGACGGCAAACAGCTGCTCAACAAGCCGTGGTACGAAAGCGAGGACGGCGATCTGGAGATCCTGCGCGGCAGCCAGCACAAATATCCACCCTGCCAGCTCATCTTCGACAAGACCACGCAGAGCTGCTTCGCCTTCTGCACCTACTGTTTCCGCCACGCCCAGGTCCGCGGCGACGAGGACATGTTCGTGCAGGACGACATCGCCCAGGTCCACCAGTACCTCAAAAAGCACAAAGAGGTGACTGATATGCTCATCACGGGCGGCGACGCCGGCTACATCCCGCACAATCGCCTGGCCGAATATGTGATGCCGCTGATCGACGACGACGAACTGATGCACATCAAAACACTCCGCCTCGGCTCGCGCGCGCTCACCTTCCATCCGGAAATGATCCTGAGCAGCGACTACGATCCGTACCTGGAGATTTTCCGCACGCTGTACGACAACGGCATCCAGGTCGTCTGGATGGCCCACTTCTCCACCCCGCGCGAGGTGCTCAACCCGTCCACCATCGCGGCCATCCGCCGCCTGAGAGCAAGCGGCGTGACCATCCGCAGCCAGAGTCCCATCATGAACCACATCAGCCTGTTCAAGGACCAACAGGGCAAGGTGGATGTGGACCGGTCCGCGCAGAACTGGATCGACCTGGGGCTGGCCCTGGGTATGCTCGGCGTCGGCTTCCACTCGATGTACTGCGCGCGTCCCACAGGCGAACACCACTACTTCACCGCTCCACTGGCCGACATCGAGAAGATCTTCAGCAAGGTCTACCGCACGCTGCCGTCCATCAACCGTCCGTCACGCTACATCACCATGACCTCCTCGGCCGGAAAAGTATCGCTGATCGGCACCGCCGAGGTGAAAGGCGAAAAAGTGTTTGTGCTGAAGTTCAACGAAGGCCGAAACATGGAGTGGATGGACCGCGTCTACCTGGCCAAATACAACGAAGAAGAGAATACTATTGAAAAACTGAAGCCCTTCGATTCGGAAAAGTATTTCTACGAAGAAGAGCTCGAAAAGATCGAACAGACCCTGGAGCGGAACCTTCAGAAAAAAATCGACGAACAGTAACATTCCATTTACAACAACAATCCCCTCACAAAAACAAGTATTCCTGACAGATGAACCGAACATGACAGCCTCCGGCTGACACACAGGGTCCAGTTTAAACCTGTCATGTGAGTTCAGTCTGACTTTATGAATCAAAATTGATTTAAACAGATGATAAACAAAATTGTTGCATCACCGGCTGAAGCAGTTGCGGATATTTTTGATGGAGCCGTGGTAATGATTGGCGGGTTTGGTGAAGCAGGGAGTCCCATCGAACTCATTCATGCCCTGATCGATCAGGGCGCAAAGGACCTGACGGTCATCAGTAACAACACGGGAAGCGGCCATGTCGGCCTTGCCGCACTGATCGCCCACCGCCGTGTTAAAAAAATGATCTGCTCCTTTCCCCGGACCGCCAACTCGAAAGTATTTCCCGAGCTGTACCAAAATGGCGAAATAGAACTGGAACTGGTGCCGCAGGGCACCCTGGCCGAGCGGATCCGCTCCGGCGGCGCCGGCATCCCCGCCTTCTACACCCCCACCTCCGTCGGCACACCGCTGGCCGAAGGCAAGGAAACGCGTGAATTTGACGGCCAGACCTATGTCATGGAGCGGACCATCCGCGCCGACTTCTCACTGGTCAAGTGCAAGGCGGCCGACCGCTACGGAAACCTGGTCTACAACAAGACCGCACGCAATTTCGCGCCCATCATGTGCATGGCCGCCGAAACCGCGATAGTCCAGGCGAAACAGATCGTGGAACTGGGCGAACTGGATCCCGAAGCTGTGGTCACCCCGGGCATCTTTGTCAGCAAAGTGGTGGAAGTCGCCGATCCGGCGGAAGAATCGAAACTTGTAGCAGAAGACAGGAGGTACCCATGGTGAGCAAAGAGGAAAAAATCGGATGGAGCGTAAGTGACATGGCACGGAACGTTGCCGTGGACATCCCGAACGGTTCGTACGTGAACCTGGGGATCGGCATGCCGGAACTGGTGGCCGGACATGTGCCGGAGGGACGCGAAGTCATCTACCACACCGAAAACGGCCTGCTGGGCATGGGTCCCACTCCCGAAGAGGGCCAGGAGGATCCCGAACTGATCAACGCCGGAAAGAAACACGTGACCGCCATCCCCGGCGCCTGCTACTTCCACCACGCCGACAGTTTCACCATGATCCGGGGCAACCACATCGATATCTGCGTGCTCGGCGCCTTCCAGGTGTCCGAGACCGGCGATCTGGCCAACTGGTCGACCGGCGCGCCCGGCGCCATCCCCGCCGTGGGCGGTGCCATGGACCTGGTGGCGGGCGACATCAAGATCTTTGTGATCAGCCGGCACACCACCAAGACCGGGGAACCGAAAATCGTGAAAAACTGCACCTATCCACTCACAGGCAAGAAAGTGGTCGACACCATCTATACCGACCTGGCCGTGATCGATGTGAAGGAGGATGGCCTCTACGTGCGGGAACTGGCTCCCGGCGTCACCTTCGAATACGTGCAGGAACGCACCGAACCGCAACTCAAACAATATTCCTGATTATCCACCCATAAAACATTACAGACATGCTTGCTGCCGGACCTTTCAAGGATAAACGTAGCGGTGAAGAGATATACAGACAGGCGTGCGGTGTCATTACCGGCGGTGTAAGCCGCAACACCGTGTTCCGCAGGCCCCACCCTTTTTATGCCTCCCACGCTTCGGGATGCTATG
>SKYW01000060.1 GCA_007127695.1 Balneolales bacterium
AGGATGAACGCAGCATGGAGGAGCTTCACCGTGCCGCCATGGAGCGCGAGGAGCAGCTACCCGAGGAGGGCAACGAGCGCGGACCCTGGTGGATGTACGCCATCATCATCGCCACGCTGGCCTTCGGCTTTTTCTACATGGGCCGCTATCTCGGTGAGATCTCGGACCAGCCGCACGTGCTGTTCACGACACCGGCCCCGACCGATGTGGAGCCGGAGGAGCTTGACCTGATGGCCGAAGGGCGTCGCGTCTACACGCGGCTGTGCCAGTCATGCCACCAGCAGGATGGCGCCGGGGTCCAGGGGGCGTTTCCGCCGCTGGGTGGATCGGACTGGGTGGTCGGCATACCGGAACGGCCGGTCTACATCGTGCTGCAGGGATTCCAGGGTGAAATCGTGCGCGAAGGGGTGACCTATAATGCCGCGATGCCGGGCTTCGGCCGGCTGTTGTCGGACGAGGAAGTGGCTTCGGTCGTGACCTATATCCGCAACTCCTTTGGCAACGAAGCCCCCGAGGTTGCACCCGAAGAAGTGGCAGAAATGCGCGAGGTATCAGCGGATCGGACCACCGCCTGGACCGAATCAGAACTGGACGATTTTATTGAAAGCCAGGACGGCGATGTCCTGTGATCGCAGATACAGGCCCCGGTCTGTCATCTCAGTTGCCGGCGCCAAACCGTGGCCGCCGGTGGCGGTGCTCACTTATGACAGCAGGTGCCGGCCCTGAATTATGATCACCGGTGCCGGTGCTGGCTTGCGATCGCAAATGCCGGCCGTCCTTGAGGCTAAAACTCCAATTATTGCAAATTTTGAAGCAGGATCATCACAGCCGATCGGTATGTGCACACTGCGGGCTCCCGGTGGCATCACCGCCCCCGCGGACCAGGGGGAAGCTCCGCGGCAGCGGACCGGATGCCAGGCAGGAACAACCGGACGGTAACATGGCACGCCCGGATGCCAGGCAGGAACGACCGGACGGTAACATGGCACGCCCGGACGGTAACATGGCACGCCCGGACGGCACACCTGCAAGCGCAGCAGCCGGCGCACATCCACACCTGTTCTGCTGTTTCGGATGCCGGATGGTCTGGGAGATGGAGCAGCACGCCCCGGACCAGGACGGTCCCGGCAGCCGCGTATCCCCCCTGAACCTGCTCTACCTGCGCTTTGCGCTGGCGCTGATCGCCTCGATGTTCCTCATCTTCATCAGTCTCACGCTCCATTTCGAAGCCGGACAGGCCCCTGCAGGCCTGCGCTACCTGAGCCTGCTGCTGGCCACAGGTGTGATGGTGCTGCTGGCCGGACCGTTCCTGGACAACCTGAAGCGCGAACTTTCCGACCGCCGGCTGAGCCTGGCCTCGCTGATCTTTGCCGGATCGGGCGCGGCATACCTTCTCTCCGCCTGGAATACACTTTCGGCGGGGTTCGGCGGACTCGCGGCGCCGGCCGGTCCGGACGCCGGTCCCACCTACTTCGAGACCTCGGCCATGATCCTCACCTTCTACATCGGCAGCCTGCTGGTCGATACGCGCATCAAGCGGGGCATGTCGGCCTACACGCGGCTCTGGCAGACGGAGCGTGCCCCGGAGGTCCTCCGGCTTGTGGATGCGGATAGTGACGGCATCAGGTCCGGCGCTCCGGGAGACGATGCGCATCCACCCGCCGAAATGGAAACCGGCGGGTTGCCGTGGTCTGAATCGGGCAGCCCGGGAGCAGATATGCCTGATGCCCGTCCGCGCACGGTCCGCACCAGTGTGGAGCTGCTGGCGGAAGGCGACCGGTTTCTTGCCGAAGCGGGACAGCCCGTGCTCACCGACAGTGTGGCCACCGGCGGGGCCGGACTTGTGGATGAGGCCCATCTCACCGGCGAACCCGATCCGGTGCGCAAACAGCCCGGTGACCGCGTAACGGCGGGCAGCGTGAGCATGGATGGCGGCCTGGTCCTGCAGGTCGTGCAGCCCTACAGCGCCTCTTCACTGCAGGAATACCTGCGCCGGGCAAGGGCCATGCGATCCCGGCCTGGTTACTACGAGCGGGTGGCGGCCAGGGGCGCCTCGATCCTGCTTGTATTCGTCATGACAGCCGCGTTTGCAGGTCTGGCCTGGCACACCTGGAATGCGGGGCTTCCCTATGCGCTCCAGGTATTTCTGGCCGTACTGCTCATCGGTTGTCCCTGCGCGTTTTCCATCTCAACCCCCGCTGCGCTCTGGGTGGCCAACCAGCGCCTGCATCGCTCCGGGGTCATTGCCATGGGCGGCAGCCAGGCCCTTGAGAAGCTCTCGGAGACGAAGGTGGTGCTGTTTGACAAGACAGGAACCCTGACCGAGGGGATCGCTTTCCGCTCCATCAACCGGGTGACCGACGATCCGAATTGGCCGGTGGAGCGACTGATGCGCCTTGCCGGCGGACTGGAGATGGACCAGGTCCACCCGTTCGCCCGGGCACTGCGCCGGTACCTCGACCAGCACGGACTGGATCCCGTCTGGCCGAAGGAAGCGCGCCTGCTTTCCGGCCAGGGCATGGAAGGATGTTTCGAGGATTTAGACCCATCCACCCGGAAAACCCGGTGCGTTTTGCTGGTCAACAACAGTCATCCCGATGCGGCCGGCAAGCTGGATGATTCGGAACTGGGCCTGTTCCTGGACGGACGGCTCATGCTGCGGCTCCGTCTTTACCAGCCGCCGCGCCGTCACTTGTGGAAGGTGGTCCGGAGGTTGCAGGAGCAAAACAGGGTAGCTGTGGCCGTGGTGACCGGGGATCCGGCCGATGCGGCCCCGGACATGCCGGACATCCCGTATCACAAGGGCTGTTCGCCGGAGGAGAAAGCCGAACTGGTGGATGCATACCGCCGGCAATATGGCCCGGTCATGTTTGTGGGGGACGGCACCAACGACCTTATGGCCATCAACAAGGCGGACCTGGGCGTGGGGGTCTATACGGGGACCATGAGCATCCGGAATCACGCCGATTTTGTGCTCTTTCATCCCAATTTGAGCGTGGTGCCGGAGATGCTGGATTTTTCCGGAAAGATCACCGGGACCATCCGGCTCAACTTCTTCTGGGCGGTGGCCTATAACGTGGTCGGTATCGGCGTGGCCCTGATGGGATTGCTGCACCCGTTCTTCGCCATCGTCGCCATGATGCTCAGTTCCCTGTTTGTGACCTTCCACTCGGCATCACTGCAGCGCCGGCAGCCTTCCCTGGGCGAATTGGAGAAGCAGGTGAATCTGGTCACCGGAGAACCGCTGCTGCGACCGGGGGTGAGTGAGACATGACGCAGGAAGTTGGCGCAAAAAAACAACAATATAACGGATAACACAGGATATGGACATTCTCTGGACCGGTTTTCTTTTTGGACTGCTCGGATCGGCGCACTGCATCGGCATGTGCGGACCCATTGCCGTTGCCTTGCCCGGCAGCCG
>SKYW01000015.1 GCA_007127695.1 Balneolales bacterium
GAAATGTGTTTTTGATATGTTGATTGAGTGAGGCAGAATTGAACTGTGTAAGCACGTATATCTGACGGATCTCCGAATGCAGGCAATTGGATATGGGTATATCCACGAGCCGGTACTTCCCACCTACCGGCACGGCTGGTTTGGACCTGTTTTTTGTCAGAGGAAAAAGACGGCTTCCGGCACCGCCACCAAGTATAACGGCTATTGTTGATTCCATCATGGTCATTACTCCTTGATTAATGATTCATACATGTTATGATATTTTTTCGCCGAGCTGTACCAGGAGAAATCTTTTGTAACAGCTCTTTTCTGAAGCGTTGTCATCAGCTTCCTGTCAAAATAAACTGTGGATGCTCTCTGCAGCGCGTAGTAGGCATCATCGAGATTGAAATGATCAAACAGGATGCCGTATCCGTCCGGCTGCGAATAATCCTTTACGGTATCCCTCAGGCCGCCAATGCTTCTCACGATGGGCAGTGTGCCATATCTCATGGCGTACATCTGGTTGAGTCCGCATGGCTCTACCCTTGAGGGCATCATCAGAAAGTCACTGGCAGCATAGATGCGATGCGCCAGCTCTTCATTGTAGGTTAGAGACGCATCAAAAAAATTTACGTAGCGCCCTTTCAGCTCCCTGAATTTGTCATGAAGCCATGGCTCACCGGTGCCTAGAATCAGAAAACTGCCTTTGAGGCCCGTCTCCAGGTAGCGGACAATGAGATCCGGCAGTAGATCGGCGCCTTTCTCGCCCACCAGTCTTCCGATAAATGAAAACAGTGGAAGCTCCGGGTCAAAGCCGAACTCACTGCATATCCACTCCTTGTTTTTCGCCTTTCCCTCCTGAAAATTCTTTGCATCATAATTTTTTATGACCAGGGGATCGGTTTCAGGATTCCAGACATCGGTATCGATTCCATTGATAATACCGACTGATTTCATGTGCTCGTAGGACAGCAGGGTTTCCAGGCCCTTGCATGAATGCTGCAGTTCATGCAGATAGGAATCTGAAACGGTAGTAATTTTCCACGCCGTGCGGATACCTGCCGATAGAGCGTTGAGTCGTCCGTTCCAGTAGAGAAACCCTTCCCGCTCTGGATTTATTTTCGGCAGCAGGAATCGTTTCTCAGAGTCGTACCACCCCTGGTAGTGTCCGTTGTGAATGGTCAGCACCGATGGAATGGTGTTGAATTCATGATAAACCGGTGAGCTGGTCATCAAAAACGGAATAAGTGCTGTGTGATGGTCATGGCAGTGGATCACATCCGGCTTTTGGCTGAAGGATTTAAGCCAGTCAAGCACCGCAATCTGAAATGATGCAAACCGTTCGAATTCATCCCAGTAAGGAAAATCACTCTGCGGATCGATGTAAATCCCCGACCGATCAAGTCTTCCCGGTATATCCACGAGGTACAGTGGAAATCCGAGGACTCCACCCGCTTCCCGAACGATCCGGTATTCAAACCGCTCTTCTCCGAGGCGGGCAACACCCATATGAACGGTATCGAGCTGATGGTTGCGAACCCATTCTATGTCAAAATGAGGCATGACAACCCACGAGTCGACGTCAAACTGTTGCAAATATTTTGGGAGAGCACCAACAACATCGGCCAAACCGCCGGCCTTGGCCACCGGGTAACACTCAAAACTGATGTGAATAACCTGCATAAGAAACTTTCTGCTGTGATTTACGTAAACAATTGCTTTGCCTGTATTTCATTGGAAAGCTTGTGGAAACAAGATCTCCGTCCATCGGTCAATTGACCGAAAGAAATATCGTCAGGTGCAACATTTTACAGGTATATAAGAAATTCGAAGACTATCTTACAAACTTTATTTTTCAATATTCTGATTACTCACTAACTACGTAAACAGTGATCCTCTATGAGTGATTCCATAGTCCGGTTTAATGGTGTTACCAAAATGTTTGGCGACTTCCGTGCCGTTGATGATGTCAGCTTCGAAGTCAGGCAGGGCCGGATTTTCGGCCTGCTCGGACCCAACGGTGCCGGCAAAACAACCAGCATCCGCATGCTTACATATATTTTGAAGCCGGATTCCGGCAGTATCACGGTTTTCGGTATTCCGGTGGGACCCGAAACCCAGACACGTCTGGGCTATCTGCCGGAAGAACGCGGGCTTTACAAAAAAATGAAAGTCGGTGAACAGTTGATCTATCTGGCGCGGCTCAGGGGCCTTTCCAAACAGGACGCCCGCAAGCGTATCCGCTACTGGCTGGAACGTTTTGGCGCATATGAATGGATTGGTCAGGAAGTCGGGGAGCTCTCCAAGGGCATGCAGCAAAAAATTCAATTTGTCGCCACCATTTCGCATGATCCCGACTGTCTTATTTTTGACGAACCGTTCAGCGGCCTCGACCCTATCAACAGTGAAATGCTGAAGGATGTGATTTTGGAACTTCGGGATGCCGGAAAAACCATCTTTTTCGCCACGCACAGAATGGAACAGGTGGAACAGCTCTGCGATGACATTGCCCTGTTCAACAAGGGCCAGCTCATCCTCAACGGAGATCTGAATCAGATTCGGTCATCCTACGGCCATAACAGTATCCGCTTGCGGTTTACCGGTGACAGCCGGTTTCTGTCCGAGCTGAAAAATGTCCGCATTAACAACAGATCCACAAATTTTGCGGAGTTGCGGCTGCTGGAAGGAGCTGATGATCAGGCTATTTTGCAGCTAGCACAGAAACATGTACGTGTCCGTGGCTTTGAGCTCGTGCAGCCGAGCATACAGGAAATATTTATTGATTCTGTTTCCGGGGAGGTGCGGTCATGATCCATAAAGACAAACTTCTGCTTATCATTCAGCGGGAATATCTCACTCGGCTGAAAAGCAAGATATTCGTCGTTTCCACAATTCTGGCGCCGGTCGTGATGATTCTTCTGCTGTTATTGCCAGCCATCATACAGACCATGTCCGGCGACCGTGTCCGCCAGTTTCTTGTCTATGATGAAACCGGTGCCGTTGGACAGGAACTGGTGGCCAGCGACTCGGTTTATTACCAGCTGAGCGATGCCGATCCTGATTCGCTTCGGCAATCCCTGATGCGGGGTGAGATTGAAGGTTACCTCGTCATACCGCATGAACTGCTGGATGGCAAAGGCAGTGCGGTGTTTTATCACGGTGGCACGGCAGGAATCACGGTGACATCCCGAATACGATCCGACGTGCAGCGTGTCGTCCGGGATATCCGGCTTGACCGGCTGGACACCCCTGCAGAAGTCCGTCACATCCTTTCGGAACGCGTCCAGACGGAAAATCTTACCATAACAGCTGAAGGTGAAGAGGCGGCCGACAGCGGATTTTACATGGTCCTTGGCTTCGTCATGGGATTCATTATTTACGGTGCGATGTTTGGTTACGGAGCGGTCATCATGCGCAGTGTGATGGA
>SKYW01000260.1 GCA_007127695.1 Balneolales bacterium
CAACAGGGATCGTCACGGGTGTGCAGGGTCTTGGACTCCAGGGGGGCGTGGCAGAGTTTCTGGGCAACCCGGTGCTCTCGGCCGATGCCATGATCATGACCACCGGTGTGCTGACCATGATAGGATTGGCGGCTGGGGTTTTCCCCGCACGCCGGGCAGCGCTTGTCAATCCTGTGGAATCGCTGCGGTACGAGTAGCCCGCCACATTCGCACCACGTTATCCATCCAACCGGTCCGCACTTTTTATTACGACTCTCCAGCGATATATTTGAATGGATACGCAAGTGTCGTGTCGCGGGTTGATGTTTCGCCTGATGAAGATAATATATCCTGACGCGAGGCTGGTGTCAGCGGCAGCCTGGCAACTGGTGTCTGCACTGTTTTGAGACTTATGGACGGCAATACTGATACGGAAAACGTTCCAATCACCGAAAAACCGGTACTCTCCGTCGAAACGGCTACTCCGGTATGCTCCGTGGCCCTTCGGCTCCCGGATGGTACGGTGCATGAGTTGCGTGCAGAGGGCAAAGGGGTGCACTCTGAGCTGACCTTTGTCTACATTGACCGCCTGCTTGCGCGTGAAAAGCTTGCTGTGAATGACCTTGGGGCCGTAATTGTCAGTGCCGGACCGGGTTCCTACACCGGGCTGAGAGTGGCGAGCAGCGCGGTGAAAGGATTGCTTTTTCAGACGGACGTTCCGCTTTATGCATGCCAGACGCTCGGCGCCATTGCACTTGGCGCCATGTTTGCCTTGCACGAGACGCACGCCATGCCTACCACGCACACCAAGCATACCACACCCGCCATGCGCAAATCCGATGCCGGTCCGGGAGTGGATGAGCTGTCGTCCGAAGCATCACGTATCCTCAAAAACCGGGGTACCGATCCCGGCGATGGTTCACGGCACATGTCAGGGTGCGATGCGGTCATTGACGCACGGCGCAACCATTTGTACCACCAGTCCTGGAAGTTTCTGGAGAATGGGTTGGAGCCGGAATCGGATGTGGAAGTGCGTGAACTGGAAGAAGTCCTGGAGCGGTGGAAATCGGGTCGGCTTGTGGTTGGAACCGGGGTGGAACGCCTGAAAAAGATTGTTTTTGATGCCCCGGGAAATTGGGCTAATATGCTCGTTTCATCCTCACAGAATGTAGTTGGTGCTTCCAATATCCTCGTCGCCCTTGGCCGTTATTCTGAGGGACAGGTGTGCAGTCTGATAAAAAAAGTCGCACCGGAACATTTTGAGCCTTATTATTACACCGGTCTGTAAGAAACAATCAGACAGTTCCGGAAACACTGTATAAACATACTGTTATGAGTTGGTTTGAACGCAAAGATCTGAATATTGTCACCAAGTCGCCGAAGGAAATGCCAGAAGGGATCTGGGTCAAGGTACCGGTGACAGGTGAGACCGTTCATCGCCGTGAACTGGAGGAAAACAGCTGGGTGGACCCTGTAAGCGGGTATCATTTTCCGATCGGAAGCGATGATTATTTCCATCTGCTTTTTGATGAGGGGAAATTTACCGGAATGGGTGATCATATACGTCCGGTGGATCCCCTTTCCTTCACGGACCGCAAGGCCTACAAGTCACGTCTTACTGATACCCAGAAAAAAACCGGGCTGTCTGATGCAGTGAAAGTTGCCACAGGAAAAATGCGGGATCTTGATATTGTATTGGCGTGCATGGATTTCCGTTTCATCGGCGGCAGCATGGGTTCGGTAGTTGGTGAGCGGATCGGAATTGCTATCGATTATGCCAGGGAGCAAAAAATCCCGCTGATCATTATTTCCCAGTCAGGGGGTGCCCGGATGATGGAAAGCGTGCTGAGTCTGATGCAGATGGCAAAAACCTCTGCCAAGCTTGCCCTTCTTCACGAGGCCGGCGTTCCCTATATCTCGGTGATGACCAATCCAACCACCGGAGGTGTGACCGCCAGTTTTGCCATGCTGGGTGATTTCAATGTGGCTGAACCGGGAGCACTGATCGGTTTTGCCGGTCCACGGGTCATTCGCCAGACAATAGGCCGGGATCTTCCGGAGGGATTTCAGACATCCGAGTACCTTCTTGAGCACGGATTTCTTGATTTCATCGTTTCCCGCAACAAAATGAAGAACCGCCTGTCACGGCTGCTCAAAATCCTGCTGCACAAGTTTGAGGACTGACGCCGTTTTTTCTCTTCCCGTGATGGGTCGATCGTACCTTGGGTAAACACGGAATGGTACCTGCTGTCTGATGTCCGGCGCATCACCGGAACGGTGGTTTAATCGGTTCATAATCACAAAAAGGCCCCATTTCGCACATAAAAGGAATAAAAACGTGCTGATTGGCAGTCCGCTTTTGGTTATTATTGCTAGTCGATTATGGCAATCCGCAGGGAAGAGATAATTATATGAGATTTGCTGATTACGCGAAACTTTATTTGAAGGCCGGCAACGGCGGATTCGGAATGGCACATTTCCGAAGGGAAAAATATGTGCCGAGGGGGGGACCGGACGGTGGCGACGGTGGCGACGGGGGCAGTATCCTGCTGGAAGGTGACAGCCATATGAACACCCTTCTGGATTTGCGCTACAAGAAGTTTTTGAAAGCAAAGAAAGGGCAGCCAGGCGGTTCTTCTCAGAAAACAGGCAAAAAAGGGGAAGATGTCGTGTTGCGGGTGCCGCTTGGAACAGTAGCATACGAAAGCGAAACGCGCCGTGTCATCGGAGAAGTCGTCCGTCACGGGGAAAAACTTGTTCTTGCCCAGGGTGGCAAGGGTGGACTGGGTAATACGCACTTCAAGACGGCTACGAATCAGACCCCGCATTACGCACAACCCGGTGAGCCCGGTGAAGAGATCGTTGTGGAAATTGAGTTGAAGCTCATCGCGGAAGTCGGGTTGGTCGGCTTTCCAAACGCAGGGAAAAGCACACTGCTGTCGTCACTCTCCGCGGCACGGCCCAAAATTGCAGATTACCCGTTTACAACGCTGGAACCCAATCTTGGTGTGGTCCAGATGGTCGATCATCGAAGTTTTGTGATGGCGGACATACCTGGAATCATTGAAAAGGCCCACGAGGGCAAGGGACTCGGGCTTCAGTTCTTACGTCATATTGAAAGGAACAGGATTTTGCTGTTTGTCATCAACGGCATGAGCGACGTTTCGGAAGAGTACCGCATCCTATGTGGTGAATTGCGTGCCTATAGAAAAGACCTGATGGACAAGCCAAGGCTGGTTGCCATTACCCATCTGGATCTTTTTCCGGAATACACGTTGGATGAACAACCTGACCTCGATGTAGGGTACGTGCCTGTATCGGCCGTGACCGGATACGGGCTGGATGATCTGAAAGAGCGGATCTGGGAGATGCTTCACGAAAGGGAATAACTGTTACAAATAGGGTCTCTGCGAGCTTGCGGAGACGTTCAAGCAGAGGCGAAAAGAAGAAAACATGGGTACAAGAGAGGATTATGTCAGAGCCAGCCTGGGGCTGTCCATGATACCGTCTGTTGGTGGTGGCAGGATACGCCGGTTATTCGAGCATTTTGGGGATCCCATGTCTGTTTTTTCAGCCGATTGGGCCTCGCTGTCGGCTGTGGCATCCATTGGCGCCGTAGTTGCCAGGTCTATAAGGAATTTTTCTGCGTGGGAGGAAGTCGACCGCCTGCTCATGTTGACAAAAAAACATGGAATGGTGCTGCTCACGCCGCATGATGAATGCTATCCCGGGCGCTTGCTTCACATTTATGATCCACCTGCCGTCCTGTGGGCAAGAGGCAATACGGAGGCACTTAAAAGGGACTTTATAGCTGTCGTAGGCACCCGTAAACCGACCCGTGATGGAAGGGACGTGACCATCCGCCTGACAAGGAGGCTTATACAGAAAATACAGGCTGGTATCGTTAGCGGCCTCGCCCATGGCGTAGACACGCTGGCCCATCTGGAGGCACTGAGAAGCAAACGCTGTACTGTTGCGGTTCTGGCGTGCGGTCTCGACCGGGTTTATCCTGCCGGTAACAGATCGCTGGCATTCGACATCATGAAAAGCGGTGGTGCTCTGATAAGTGAATATCCGCCGGGCACAAAACCCGAACCGCATCATTTTCCTGTGCGCAACAGGATCGTTAGTGGAATGTCCGTTGGTGTGCTCGTAACGGAAACCGGTGTCAGCGGCGGCAGCATGATCACAGCCAGTGCAGCCCTGGATCAGGGAAGGGAGGTGTTTGCCGTGCCGCACGGCGTTTGGAATGAACGCGGTGAGGGATGCAACAGGATAATCCAGCGGGGGTGGGGGAAGCTGGTTTGTGATGCAGATGATATTGTTTCCGAGTTGCCTTTGAACATACGTCTTGATTTGCCATGCAATGGAAACGGGGAGATTCCGATGGCATACCGGCAGCGTATCCAGGAGCGGCTTCAGAACCCGGAAACAGATCCATCAGAGAAGGCCGTATTGCGGCTGCTTACCGATAAGGAGAGACATATTGACGAAATTTCCCGGGAAACGGGGATCCCATCCCATGCATTGCTCCCCCTGCTGCTGAAACTTGAGCTGGATGGTATCATCGTACAAGTACCCGGAAAGAAATTCACACTCAGTAAATTATGAGACACTCAACATTTTTGCATATTATACAGCCCTGCTTCAGAAAATATTCAGATATTCGGGTTCTCAGGGCTGCTTCATGTTTCATGTACAACACACTGTTATTTCCGATGACATCGCAACATTTCGTTTTGCATGTGACCTCATGCGATGCAAGGGTGGATGCTGTGTTGTAGGCGACGCCGGAGCCCCTGTCACCCAAAATGAAATTCCGGTGTTGAACAAGGCCTGGAAAGTGCTTCAGGATGAGCTTCGTCCAAGAGCCAGGGAGGTTGTAAAAGCCGAGGGTCTGATACGCAACGGCTACAGGGCGCCAGAGCTCAATTGCACGGATGGCAAGGAGTGCGTATTTGTCAGTTACGACAAAAATGATGTTGCCATATGCGGCATACAAAAAGCCTGGATGGAGGGGCGTTTCGAATGGATAAAGCCACTCAGCTGCCATCTTTTCCCGGTGAGGGTCCTGAAAGCCGGCAACATGGAATATCTTAATCTGGAGTATGTTCCGTCATTGTGCGGACCTGCTTGTGAACGAGGTGCAGCCGAAGGCATTTACCTCTCGGATTTCCTCAAGGATGCATTTCTGAGGGCTTATGGAGCCGAGTGGTATGCTGAGTTTCTCAGGGCCTGCGAAGAAGTAAGGGTCAAAACGGGTGTAGAAATATGATCCGGCAATCTCAATCAGTCAGACAAAGTCAGACACTGCAACAGCGATTGTCGCCGCAGCAGATACAGTACATCAAGCTGCTGCAGTTGCCCACGCTGCAGCTTGAACAGCGGGTCAAACAGGAAATCGAAGCAAATCCCGTTCTGGAACTGGACGATGATGTAACACTGGATGAGGATAATACGGTATCTGATGATACCGAACAGATAATGGATCCCGATGACCCATCTCCCGGACAATCTGACAGCGACAGCCCGGAAGATCAGGAATCTGTCGATGACAGCCATGAAATTGACTGGGATTCTTATTTTCAGGATGATGACAATGAGTTTGTTCCCGGCTACCGGAGCGACCAGGGCGAATGGAAGGATATGCCCAAACCGTATAAGACCGGGTTTATGGAGAGGCTGGAACAACAGGTCGAGCTGCTGGACCTGGACGGAAAACAGCAAAAAATCGCTGCTGAAATTATCGGATCCACCGACCCTGATGGTTACCTGAGGAGGGAACTTGACGCTATCATTGATTCCGTAGCATTCAGCGAGGGTGTTCTGGTATCCAATCAGGAAGCTGAGGATGTGCTTTACCAGATCCAGCGGCTGGATCCGCCAGGTATCGCTTCAAGGAATCTCAGGGAGTGCCTGCTGGTGCAACTTGAGGTCATGGATTCCAGAAATCCTGCCCGGCAACTTGCCATGGAAATACTTGAAACTTCATGGCCATACTACAAGAAAAAGCATTATGACAAAATTCTCAGGAAGCTCAATATCAGTGAAAAGCAGCTTCGTGAAGCCGACCAGGTCATCAAGCTCCTGGATCCGAAACCCGGTGAATCTGAAGAGTACCTGAATCCGGATCAGTTCATCATTCCCGATTTCGAAGTCTACTACGAGGAGTCCATGGAGGAATCAGATGGTGAAACGGGCGATTTTGTAATCAGGATGCATCACCGGAACGTTCCGAGTGTACGGATATCCCGTCACTACAAGGAATTGTGGGACTCCATGGATAAAAATAGCAACAGGAACGGTGATGAGGAAACCCGGCAGTTCATAAGAGAAAAAATGGACTCTGCCCGTTGGTTCATTGAGAGCATACAGCAGCGTAAAAACACGCTTATGTCCGTCATGAAAACCATTGTGGCATTGCAGGAGGATTTTTTCCGGACCGGCAAGGGTATCCGTCCCATGATCCTGAAAGATGTGGCAGAGCGTGTCGGTATGGATATTTCCACGATTTCGCGGGTAGTAAACGGCAAATTCGTCCAGACTCCATTTGGCGTATTTGAGCTTAAATACTTTTTTTCAGAAGGTTTGGAAACCGATTCGGGTGAGTCCGTATCCAACAGGGAAATAAAAAATATCCTGCTTGATCTCGTGAGTAAAGAGGACAAGATGAATCCGCTCAGCGATCAGGCCCTTGCCGATGAACTGTCCAGAAAGGGATACCCGGTCGCCCGGCGCACCATCAGCAAATACAGGGAACAGCTCAACATTCCAGTGGCACGTATGAGAAGAGGAATCGGGTAGATCGAATTTCTCCGATCACTGTCGGGATACCAGATGCGACCGGTGAAAAAATCCTGCAGGTTTCAGAATTGCAATGACGTCAGTGAAACGGCAAGCTCCCAGGCTTTGAGTATATCCATGCCGAAAATCAGCCATGATACCACCGATGTGGAAACCAGGACATACAAGACATAGGTGGTCGTCATGTAGAGCGGGGATGTTGGATGAATCCGTCTCATGTTGTACGCGGTTGTAAAGAAACTGATCACGGTTATGGCCAGGAAGATGCCTGTCATGATGATCGCGGTGAGAGCGACGGGAAGTGAGCGGAAAATAATGACTCCTGCAGTTACGACAACCATATTCAGGTGCTGCGGCCAAAGCATGAATGTAGCGACCTGGGACATGTGAGCATGCTGACTGTTGGCAATTTGAACCCAGAAGATCTGAAATGACAGAATGACTGCCATGACCAGGAAAAAAAGAATGAAGAAAGCGGCTGGATGATTCCATTGGGCAGAAAAAACAGGGGTATAGTGAAGCAGGGCCTGTCTGGCAACGGGATCCAGGTAGATGTCTGCAACGGAATACCCCATGATGCCTGCCGCGAAGCATGATATCAGGAATACAGCAACAGCGTCACTGGCAAAGCGGATCCTTCTCAGGAGCACATCATTCACGAAGAAGTCGTAATTCAGGAAGAAACGGCTCACGGATTTGCGGTACAATGGATTTACCCGAAAGTATGCAGCATAGAGGACCCAGAAAATAAAGAGCAGGATCATGGCCGTATTCACCTTGTAATCAGACTGGTCAGGCGGGGGATTGGCGATACGGGCATCAGGAACCTGGTGGTAGAAGCGCGTTACACGTGCAATGTCATGTGCAGGAGCGGCATCGCTCATCGAGCTGTTGGCAGCAAACCAGTCTCTGTAGAAGTAAATGGGTGTTTCCCTGTGCCGATCCAATAATTGCAGTACATTTTGCAAGTCGCGCAAGTCCAGCCCGGGATCTTCCGGAGCATACAAAACACCGGCAAGATCAGGATTCTGTTTCAGCTGAATGGATAGTTGGGAGGCACTGCGGGTCATTAAAATGACACTGTCAAAAGGATACAGCGTCTGTCCCGACAAGGGACGGGTGTCCAGTGTGAAAAGCCGGCGGCTTTCCAGGTAGGGTTCGGCCAGCAGCCCCAGCCTTTCGGGCAGGGTCCCATCCTTCCATTTTCCGTACGCAAAGAGACCAAAACCTTTAACGGAGGCATCATTTCTGTAGAAAGACATCAGGGAATCACTTCGCTGCCAATACCGGTATTTCTCCCTGTTCAGTCTATAGGGGATAGGAAAATATTCAGGTACCATGACCATTACGGAGAAACCGGACTGGTGCAGGATTCGCCGTTGCTCTCCGCTCAGTATTTCCTCAACCAGCAACCAGTGGATACCCGCCTGTTCAAGGAAGGCGATTTCATCTGCCGTCAGGTCGCCGATCCCGGGTTCCTGGTATACAAGGCCAAAGGATCGGTTGGCCTGGGCTTCATGAAACGGATGGAACAGCAGAATGGAGATGAACAGCAGCGCCGCCAGTATCCGGAATGAGTTGTACATGAAAAGGATCAGGCTTTGGACGGTACCCGGTCAGATTCCAGTGGTATCTCCCGCGTTTGCTTGAATGAGGAGAGCACAATATTGGATCTTGTTTTTTTCACACCATCCCATGACTGGATGCGGGACAGCAGCTTTTCCAGGGATTCCGTGTTTTTTGTCGTGATCTTGAGGATGTGGGATCCGTCCCCCGTGATGGAGTGACATTCCTGGATCTCAGGCTCAAGAATGGCCTGATCGACAAAAAAGGCATGGAAACTTGAATTGTCGATTTCGACAAAGATAAACGCCACAATGTCAATGTTGAACTTTTTCGGGTTCAATACGGCATGATAGCCGTCAATGAGCTTTTTTTCCTCAAGCTTGCGCATCCGTTCCGATACCGACGGAACAGACAGATTTACAATTTTCGCCAGTTTGTTCCTTTGTGCGCGCCCGTTTTGCTGCAGGTGCTTAAGAATGGCAATATCTATATCATCCAGTTGATGCATTGTCCGTATGTCCTATGTGTTTCTAAACAAGTTGTGAATTTTTCAAAAGGTAACCTAAAAAAGTTAGGTAATCAAGGGGCGACAGGCTTTTCTTAAACGGCAACCGGGATCTCTTGAAACGATGTCCGCCAGCCGGGCAAAAGCAATCTGACAGGTTCCCCTTGAACGGGTTATGTCGTATCTTTGGCGACGATAGAATACGACTCATTTATGAAAAATTTGTGACATGTTAGAAATTCAACGAATTCGTCAGCATCCTGACAAGGTCAAAGAGGCCATGAAAGCCAAGGGTGAAAAAGAGACCGATCTTGTGGACCAGGTGCTTGAGACGGATGAGCAGTGGCGAAAGACGGTCCACCAGCTCGACCAGCTCAGGAATGAGAGCAATACCCGTGCCAAACAGATCGGTGTATTGATGGGTCAGGGCAAGAAGGAAGAGGCCCGGAACGTGATTCGTGAAACGGGTGAGATGAAGCAGGAAGTCAAACAGCTTGAGGAGCAGGTACGTGGACTGCTCAGGAAGCGGGATGATCTGTTGTTGAAGATACCGAACATCGCCCATGGTTCGGTTCCGGTTACAAAAGACCCGTCAGGGAATGAAGTGGTGCATACCCGGGGGAAGCCCCTTGAGACCGATGATGACCGGTACAAGCCTCACTGGGATCTGGTTTCCGATGGAGGGTGGATTGACTTTGAGCGCGGGGCAAAGGTGACTTCGGCAGGGTTTCCGTTCTATATCGGTCCGGCCGCGCGCCTTCAGCGGGCACTGATCCAGTTTTTCATCGACAAGGCCGTTGAAAAGGGATACGTGGAGATGATGGCTCCCTATTTTGTGAATGAGCATTCCGCACGTGGCACCGGCCAGATCCCCGACAAGGAGGACATGATGTATGTGATTCCCCGTGACGGGTATTTCGCCATACCCACTGCGGAGGTGCCGGTGACCAATTTCCATCGGGATGAGGTTCTGAAGGCCGATGCGCTTCCGCTCCGCTATGTCTGTTACACGCCCTGCTGGCGCAGGGAGGCCGGGTCGCACGGCAGCGATGTGCGTGGATTGAACCGGCTGCATCAGTTTGACAAGGTCGAGCTGGTAAAACTGGTCCGTCCCGATACCTCGTATGAAGAGCTGGAGTCGCTCAGGCGTGATGCCGAGGAGTTGCTGGAAGCCCTGGAGCTTCCGTACCGGACCCTGCTGATGGGCACAGCTGACATGGGATTCACGCAGAGCAAAAAGTACGACCTGGAGGTATGGAGCCCCGGTCAGAAAAAATGGCTGGAAGTAAGTTCATGTTCAAATTTCGAGGACTATCAGGCCAGGCGCATGATGATCCGGCACAAAAAGGACGACGGGAAAACCGAGATAGTGCATACGCTGAATGGCAGCGGGCTCGCCCTGCCAAGGGTCATGGCGGCATTCCTGGAAACGCATCAGCAGCAGGATGGTTCTGTGGTGATTCCCGAAGCGCTGCAGCCATGGATTCACACGGATCGGCTGGAACTTTAGTTCGGACGTTTTGAAACGCGTTTACACCGCTATCCGTGTCTCAGGTTCCTCACGGAAGTTGAGCAGCAGCTCCAGGATATCCTCCATGCACTCTTTCTCCATGATTTCCATCCGCAGGTATTTGCCATTTCGGATGCCCTTGATGTAGTTGCCGTAGTGCTTTTTCATCATGATCACCCCGAAGCGCTCTCCATGATGTTCTACGGAAGCACGCAACTGCCGGGCGCACATCTGCATGCGTTGTTCGACCGTGGGGACGGGCAGCAGTTCACCGGTATCCAGGTAGTGATGGATGTCACGGAATATCCACGGGTTCCCGATGGCAGCACGTCCGATCATGATGCCATCCACACCGCTCTCTTCAAACAGGTACCGCGCATGTTCCGGCGTGGTGATGTCGCCGTTGGCAATGACGGGAATGTGGAGTCCGGGAGTTTCCTTGAGGTATTTGAAGTATTCCCAGCGCGCCTCCCCCTTGTAGCCCTGACTGCGGGTCCGGGCATGAACAGTGAGAGCTTTAACGCCGGCGGACTGCAGCATGAGCGCCACTTCCCGAATGCGGATGGTCTTGTCATCCCATCCCAGCCGGGTCTTGACGGTTACGGGCAGCGACGTGGCGTCCACCACCGTGCCGGCCATCCGCTCCATCATGCCGATATCTCTCAAGCAGGCCGAACCGGCATTCTTTTTGACCACTTTGTAAACGGGACATCCAAAATTGATATCAACCAGATCCGGATTGTTGGCCTCGGCGATTTTGGCAGCTCCATGCATGGCTTCCTCGCGTCCGCCGAAAATCTGTATGCCAAGCGGTCGTTCCGATTCCTCAAAAGCCATTTTGTGCTTTGAGGCGCCGGAGTCGCGTATGATGGCTTCGGAACTGATGAATTCCGTGTAAACCACATCAGCGCCCTGCTCGCGGCACATTTGGCGGAACGGGGAGTCGCTTACATCCTCCATGGGAGCGAGTACGACACATTTGCTGCCCGGAATGAGTACCGGCAGTCCGGAGTCAGTCCGGCCGGAAGCGGCAGGCGCACCTGGTGCAAGATGGTGAGGTTTACGGATCACAATACGATCTTCGGGATGGAATGACTGGGTCTGCTGTATGTCAGCGGTTGGGATAGAGGGTATTCCACTCAAGACTCCTAAACTACAGATTTTTCAGGAAAAAAAGTAGGACACTCCTGGATCGCTTCGGGATTCTTAATAGAGATTTCACACTATATTCGTTATATTGTGCAGATATAGGATAACATAGGACCAAGTGTTTCTAATACACTATAAAACATGCAGATATCAACTGCATTCTGTTTGGAATACATTCAATAATACCAGTTAGGAGGTATACATATGTCAGTAGCAACTAAAAACATCTATGAGTTGCTTGGTGATGAGGCGGACAGCCTGCTTAATCACGAGTGCAAAACCATTTCTAAA
This sequence comes from Balneolales bacterium, assembly GCA_007127695.1. Taxonomy (GTDB): domain Bacteria; phylum Bacteroidota; class Rhodothermia; order Balneolales; family Natronogracilivirgulaceae; genus SKNL01. The sequence continues at coordinate 11,805 of SKYW01000260.1, forward strand.
GATCAACTGCACATCCCGGGAAGTGACTTTATTGACACCGTGTGGAGCCCCTCAAACCGCAACAACAGGGTGCTTGCCAATCTGCAGCGTCTGTTTGACAACGGCCGGCTCGGTGGGACAGGTTATCTTTCGATTTTGCCAGTGGATCAGGGCATTGAGCACTCAGGTGGTGCTTCGTTTGCCAAAAATCCCATCTATTTTGACCCGGAGAATATCGTCAAGCTCGCCCATGAGGGTGGCTGCAACGCCGTTGCTTCCACCTATGGCGTCCTTGGTGCCGTTTCAAGAAAATATGCGCACAAGATCCCCTTTATTGTGAAGATCAACCATAACGAGCTGCTTACCTACCCGAATCAGTTCGACCAGATCATGTTCGGTACGATCGATGATGCCTACAACATGGGTGCGGCTGCTGTGGGAGCGACCATTTACTTCGGATCCGATAACGCAACCCGCCAGATCGTGGAAGTGGCCGAGGCGTTTGCCTATGCCCATGAGCTGGGAATGGCTACCATTCTGTGGTGCTACACCCGCAACAACGCGTTCAAGGTCGACGGAACGGATTATCACGTGGCGGCTGACCTTACCGGACAGGCCAACCACCTTGGCGTGACCATCCAGGCCGATATCATCAAGCAGAAGCTTCCGGAAGTCAACGGTGGCTACAAGGCGCTGAATGCCGGTGATTCCTCCTATGGAA
>SKYW01000194.1 GCA_007127695.1 Balneolales bacterium
CGGATTGTCGATAGTGAATATATGGACAAATCCCCTGTTGAAGGAATTGATGGCAAGCAGGTTTCCGTCCGCGCTGATCGACATCTGCATAACGCCAGACACCAGGTCCGTGAGCGGGTAGCTCGTCCGGGTTTCCAGATCCATTTCATAGACATTTGGAATGCCGTTTTGGTCGGAAACATAGATGAGGCGGCCATCCTGTGTCATTATGGGCCGGGACTCATTCCATGTCGGGGTGCTTGTCAGACGCGTGGCACGATTGGACCCAAGCCGGAGCATGTAAATATCACTCTGGTTGATATTGGGATTCAGCAGTACATTGTAATTTGTTCGGAACGTATTGACTTGGGTGTGCGGTCCCCGGTCCGACGCAAAAAGTATGTAATCCGAGTCATTGGACCATGCGGGATCCCAGTCGCTGAACACGTCATTAGTGGCACTGATGAAGTCGCCGTTTTCCAGATGATATACATAGATGTTGGTAAGAGGTCCGGCGTTGCCCTGGAAAGCGATCTTCTTGCCGTCGGGCGACCATGCTACGGATCCGATGGCATCGAGTTGCGGGAATACGATTTTCTGCACTTCCTCGGTCCGGTAGTCCACTATGGCGAGGTCCACGGATCCGCCGGAACGTGTGGAAAGGGCAATCTTTCTTCCATCCGGTGACCAGCTGAGGTTTGGCCTGAGAATGTTGAGCTCTTCAAAATCAACATTGTCCTCACCCCGTATCAGCGTTTTGATCCGGCTTCCGTCGCGCGCATTGAGTACGATTACGTCGAAAAAGCCACGGGCATTTGAAATCATGGCTATACGATCGCCCTGAGGCGATACCGCCGGACTGGTATTGTACGCCCGGCGAAACCGGTCTGTGGTAATAAGCCTTCCGATATCACGCAGGTCTTCACGTATGGCGATTTCCGGGAAGTAGATTTTCCTGAGCCAGTCCTGGAAGCGCTCGTTGAGTTCGCTCATCGTGAGGCCCAGGGACTGTCGCAGGCCGGCTTCCACGCTTCTGGTCTGGCGGACGTTTTGAAGGATTTCCCCTATTTTTTCGCGGCCATATTCTTCGACGATAAAATTCCAGAAGGCCTGTCCGCCCCGGTAGGCCATGAATCCGCCCATTTGTTGTATCGGCGGCATCATGTTGTTCATCACGGCTTCACGGATGAACATATCGGTGTCGGTATCCCATCCAAGCGACACGTATTCGGACAGTCCTTCCTCGAACCATAAAGGAATTATCAACTGAATGTTGTTCTGAATGATGGCCTGGATCGATCCGCCGTAATACAGATCATTGAACATGGCATGGACAAGTTCGTGGTGCAGGACCTGCCTGTAGTCCCCATAGTTGCCCATGAACGGAATGGTGATCCGGTTCTTGAACTTGTCGGTGACACCGCCGATCCCCTGGGCGTCGACAGGCAGCGGCACGACATTGGTCTGGCTGAAGTCCGTGTGCGAGTCGTAGATGATCACTGAGATCCGGTCATTGAGCTGGTGTCGGAAATCGCGCTGCAACTGTGCGTAGGCCGCTTCCAGGCTTTTGGCCGTAAACTCGGCCAGATAATAGTTCTTTGATTCGTAATAGTAGACATCAAAGTGTTCGGACTGGATGAATCGCCAGTCAAACTGTGAGTACTGCACCCGGTTTTTCCCAAAGCCGAAATACTGTGCATGAGATTCGGGTACAGTGAGCGCACCGCCAATCAGCAGGATGCATACCGCAGCAAGCATGCGGACAAAAGAGAATTGACTTGTTGAATTCATCTCAATTTTTTCGGTTTAAAGTAATATTACAACATCACTGAATACGGGTAAAAAGTTCCGTCAAACAGGGCGTGATTACTTTTTGCCGGACTGTTCCGGCAGGAAATCAATCTGGCGCTGTTCGATATCCGTACGGGCCACTTTCACCCTGATGTCATCACCCAGGCGATATGATTTGCCACGGCTGCGGCCCTGCAGCTGATGGCGGGCCTGTTCATAGACGTAGTAATCATCATCAAGATCGCGTACAGCGATCATGCCTTCGCAATAACTTTCGTTCAGCAGGACAAAGAGCCCTTTTTCGGTGACGCCGCTGATCACACCATCGAACGTATCTCCGATGTGTTCGGACATGTATTCCACCTGCTTCAGCTTGATGGAATCACGTTCCGCTATGACGGCATCGCGTTCTTTTTCGCTGCAGTGGTCGCCAAGCACGATCAGCTCCTGAAAGCTGTAACCGGGCAGACCGGCGGCATACTGCTTCAGAAGACGATGCACCACCAGATCGGGATAACGTCGGATGGGACTGGTAAAGTGTGCGTATTCCCTGAAACCGAGGCCGTAATGTCCGATATTTTTGGGACTGTAAACGGCCTTGGCCATCGAGCGCAATACCAGCTCGTTGATCGCATATTTCAGCGTGGTCTTGTTGGCTTGCTGAATGAGACTGTTTATCTGATCGGCAGTGACATTGCCGTCCCTGACTTGAAACTCAATGCCCAGCGGGCGTACATTTTCTCCGATATTCTTGAGTTTTTCGGGATTTGGCCGGTCGTGGACGCGGTAGAGGAACGGGTAACGTGTTTTGCCTGCTTTGTCACCATCCTTCCCCTTGTTCTGTCCATTACCCCGGCTTTTCTCCTGTTCCCGCAACCTGGTGACGTGCTCCGAAACGGTTTTGTTTGCCATCAGCATACACTCTTCCACCAGGCGGTGCGCTGCCAGTCGCTCCTTGACATAGACACCCAGGGGCCGTCCGTGTTCATCAAGCCGGAAACGGGGCTCGGGCGTGTCCAGGTCGATAGATCCCTGCCGGAACCGATTTTCGGTGAGCATGGCGGTCATTTTGGCAAGGGTCCGAATGGATGTCTCGTGCTCGTGTCCTTTGCCATCGATGATCTCCTGCACTTCTTCATAGGTGAACCGCATGGAGGAATTGATCACGGTCTCCTCGATGGAATACCCAACCGCCTTGCCATCAGGGGTGATTTCCATGAAGCAGCTGTACGCCAGCTTGTCTTCGTTGGGACGAAGGCTGCACACTCCGTTGCTCAGGCATTCCGGCAGCATGGGGATGGTCCGGTCCACCAGGTAGACACTGGTTCCGCGGTCGCGGGCTTCCTTGTCGAGGATACGTTCCTGCTGCACGTAGTAGCTTACGTCGGCGATGTGCACGCCAAGGTAGAAATTGCCGTTGTCAAGAATCGAGATGCTCAGCGCATCGTCAAAATCCTTGGCGTCATGCGGGTCAATGGTAAACACTTCCCAGTCACGGATATCCTTGCGGCGTTTGTACTCCTTTTCGGGGATGTCCAGGGCCACACTTTCCGCGAACTCCTCCACGGCGGGCGGGAACGCGGCCTGCATTTCGTTTTCAGCGAGAATGGAAAGTATCGAGGCGTTGTTGGTGCCTTTTTTGCCCAGGTTTTCCAGGACCTCGGCTTCGGGAAGCGAGCGCGGATGCAGCCAGTCCACCAGCCGGAAGGTGACTTTGTCGTTGTGCCGGGCGTTTTTGGTGTTATCAGGATGCACGAAAAACTCAACCTGAGCCGATTTCTCATCCGGTATGATCAGATAGGTGCTCTTGCCCTCCTTGTGGAATGTACCGACGAAGAACTTCTTGCCGCGTGAGATCACATCCACAATTTTTCCCTCTTCACGATCGCTTCGGGATTTCGGGAGGATGGCCACCCGGACCCGGTCTTTATCCAGTGCCGTGCCGGTATGCTTGGACGGGATGCGGATATCCTGCTCCCTGTCCTCCACCTTGACATAGCCGGTGCCGGAACGCGTGCTTGAAAAAACGCCCTCGACCACGTTGCCGTCCTGGCGCGCGTCGGCTATGCGATAGGTACCGTTCTGCTCGTCGATCTTATTGCTCTTGAGCAAGCGTTTAAGTGCCTTGTTGAACCGTTCATCCCCTTTATTAGGCGGCAGTTTGAAGGCTCTGCGGAGCGTGTCGCGTGCGACCCAGCTTTCGGAGTGGCGCTCCAGCAGTTCCATGATGATATCTTCGAGTTGAATTTTCTTTTTTTTCATTGCGTATGTAAAGTCAAATATGTTCGTGCAGCTCTTTCAGATGATTCCGGAAGTGCAAAATGCTTGTAAGTAAATGCTGGTAATGGAACAAGCAGGAAACCGGAATCATTCTTGTCATGCCTGTAAATTTTATTCTTCCCACTGAAGAGGCGGTTCGTTGCCGGGTACTTCCTCCCGGATGCCGAATATGCCATTGGCCTCCGCCGCGACCTGGTCTTCGGATTCGCCATCTTCACCGGCAGTCGGATCACCCGCAGGTTCTGATTCACTGCTTCCCAGTAGTCCGAAAACTGTGGTTACGTTACGCCAGACACGGTTCCCAAGCTCCTTCCAGGAGTTGAAACGGAATTGCGCCTCCAGTCCAAGTCCGTTGACGTTCTCGACATCGGCCTGGGTGCCGAGTATGGACATGAGCATGGGATCTTTCCTGTGGAATACTTCGACGGAGAGGTTCGGATTGATGCGGTAGGTGGCGCCAAGGTCGCCGATATTAGCATCTTCACCGCCCACTTCACCTTCACGCCGAAGGACCAGCCGGTCATCGAACAGACGAAGCGCTATGGCCAGATCGGCCTGATCGAAACCGAGAAGGTTCAGGTCCACATCCACGTTCAGAAGGTTGTCACTCAGCATGGTATTGATCTGGCTGGACAGGAGCTGGCTGATGCCCACCTGTCCGGCCCGGGCCTGGAGCGTGGTGCCCAGTTCCTGGGTCTGTGTATCGCCCACGAGAGCTCCGGAGATGAAACCTCCGGTAAACAGAAGGCTTGTGGCCTGGATCAGTTTCTGTTCTTCGCTGTTGAGCAGGTTGAGGACCGTGGCGTTCTGCGTGGCATCAATGGCGTTAGGGAACTCGAAGTAGAAATCGTTTTCTATGTTGTCAAGGGGACCTGTGATGCGAAGCAGCAGTTCAACGGGGACCCGGTTGGTCTGGTCTACCGCCGCCCCAAGGAGCGGAGCAATATTTGGCCGGGACCGGTAGACCGCGGTGATATCCAGCAGGGCGTTTGTCGGGTCTCCTTCCAGACGGATGGTTCCACCTTCACGGAGGACGAACCTGCGCGTGAGAATATCGCCGCCGACGAACAGATAGTCTCCACTGCTGATGTTGAAATTCCCGAATATCTGCAGGTCCTCGTCCTCCAGCGTGATGCGTACGCGTCCGCTTCCCTGCGCGTTGACGATTTCACCGGTCACCGGATCGAATATGAGCTGAACCGTGGAGTTGGGACCGGCAATGAACTGGAGGTCCATGCGGAACACTTCCATGAATGTACGGTCAATCTGACGCAAAATGGCGGGGTCGGTGGTAACTTCCCGGCGGAAGTCCACCTCGCCAAAATCCTTCACAAACCGTATGAACCGGCCCTGGGCATCATCGCCGGATTGATCCACAAGCGGCAGGGACAGGCGCGACTGTCTGGTGGTTGTTACAGGTTCGATCGTTCGCACGAACGGGGATATGTTGGATCCGCTGATATTGACAACACCTGTGCCGGAAACCCTGCCATAAAATGGAACCTCCGGTCCGTCACTGTTGTCCATAAACCGGAGATTGCGCATATCCAGGGTAATATCCATGAACTTTTCGGGCTGGAAGTCATTGAAGTCATAATAACCGGTGATCGTCCCCCTTCCCCTTGCAACATCGCGTGCGTTGAGCTGGTGGATGATCACTCCGTCATGACGGTTCACCGACACGCGGCCATCAAGGTAGTAAAGCGGTTCCAGGAATACGGGAATCGCCTCTGATTCGAGGATTTCAAAGTCGCCGTGGAAATCGAAATCCCTAGAGTTGCCGGTGATATAACCGGTTCCTGTGGCCCTTCCCTCGATGGATTCAAAGATGCTTTCCATGAGATGGCGCAGCACCCATGTGTCCAGTTCCTTAGCATCTATATCAAAATAGTAGAGCGAATCAACCGGTTCGTTTACGTCGGGTGCCCGGAACCAGCCCGTTGCAGTGACGTGTTGCCGCCTGCCATTGTTGCGTTCGATATAGTCGGCATACTTCTGCTCATCGGTAATGACAAGCAGATCTGTGTCGAACCGGTCTTCAGTGGCGTTATAACTGCTGTTAAGACTCACATCACCTATAACGCGATTGCTCAGCGAAAGGCGTTCCACAGTGAGTCTTCCGTGGAACAGCGGATTTACGGCCAGGTTCTTCGTTACAAAGTCACCATCCAGCAGCCCCTGGAATGAGACTCTGCCATCTATCATCTCAGAAATACGCTGCAGGTCGACATTGTCAAACCTGTACTGTACCGAATCTTCGGGATCGCTGCTGAAGGTGCCATCCACAAAAATCCGGTCATTGCCGCTCAGGGCCAGTAAATCCTCGACATGCAGTTTGCCGTCCCGCGAATAGCGGAACAGCGGGCGGCCTTCGGTGACCCAAAGATAACGCTGGTTGCCAAGCACGAAGCTCTCGATACCGAAAGAGAGTTCTTCAGCTCCGAGTCTTCCGGTGAAGTCAGCGGCTAAACGCACTTCATTTGCAAACTGTGCGATACGGCCGCGACTGGTGACCTCTCCGGAATCAAATGCGAGGATCCATGATAAACTGTCCACATCCTGCCCCATGAAATGAAGCTGCCCGACTCGCAGATCAAGATCCAGTTCCATGGCATCGTGCAGCGGCAGGTCGTGATGGAAACCGGCGGTAAGTGAAATGTCGGAGCGATTTATGGAGAATCCATTCCAGGTTGTGGAATCATCGAGCCATTCCGAACGGATCAGAAGTTTTTCATTGTCGGCGTGCACATCCATCTCAAGCTGCAGTCTGGATGTGATCTCGGGGAAACGGGGAATGTAAGCACGCAGCAGCGGCAGGTTTTTGATTTCAAAGAAGATATCGGCCTTGATGAGATCGTCATCTGATGCCTTGTAAGCGACAGGCTTTTCTTCCGTCTGAAACAGGATTTCCTCATTGAATCTTTGCACAAGATGGTCGCTCCACTGCCGGAAAAGTGGGGGTATGGATGGGATGAGGATATCACCCTCCATGACGAGATCAGCAACCGAACTGGTCAGCCGCACCGAACGTGTTGTCGATTCGGGGTGATTCATGTCCAGATACAGCTGATGCGACCCGAGGTCAGAGCCATTGATTCTTGAGGGAAACACATCCATGATGATACGTCCGTACCATTCACTCAGATCGCGGCCGTGCCAGTTGATATCATAACTCATGTTCCATTCAGATTCGGGGAGCGCGGTGTTTTCCATGACGGTGTTCATGTCAAAACCGGAAGAACTGCCCCTCATGAGAATGTGCGGCCATTCACCCTGAAGGTTGACGGATCCCCTGCCATCAATGTAATCTGCGCCCTGGTAGTAGCCGAATTCATGTGTGATGATCCGGTCTGCATAAACCAGGTCCAGGTGCATGTCCGGGATGTGGAATCCGGCCAGGCGGGATTCAAAAAAGTCTACGTCCAGTGATATGCGCGTTGATCCATCCAGCAGGTTTTCTGCAGTGAGAATCATTTCGGTATTGACGTGGCCGGGAAATGATTCGAGACCTTTCCAGGAGGCGGGATTTATGTCGCTCCCGTAGAGGGAAAGCTCCAGGGTCAGCGGTGGTGCCAGGTCCAGGGTGCCTCCGGCTCTGAAGGATCCTTCAGGCAGCTCCATGTCAAGGTCGACATACAGGGTGTCGGTATTCCCGCGGATGCTCCCGATGCCTGAGAGGGCCTGCCAGTCACGAATGGGCAGGTCGGTAATCTGGGGGATGAATTCGGCGAGATCCGGATCATGCAGCTGGATGTCCCTGAAATCGACCTTATAGATCAGGTTTGCCGGATCGTGGAAATTTTCGAAGTTGGCGTCGAAACGGAATCCGGTATCTCCGGCATGGAGGTCGGCATTCCGGATGGTCATCACCGTGTCGGAGCCTGATGCGTCTAACGATGTGAGAAGTCCCGGAAACCCGGCTGGAAAGTCCATGCCAGTGAATGCAAGTTCTTCAGGGGCGAGAAATGCTTCATTCAGATTGATGGACCAGGTGGCATCACGGAATTGTCGGGTACGCTCCGCGGCGAACAGGTTGATGCCATCGAATTCCATATTCCAATCCAGGTGGGAGCTGCCCAGGCGCATTCTCATCACATTGAACTCAAGATATCTGCTGTCGTTATAAATCTGGCCGGAGAGTGTGAATTCGCGGTGATCAAAATCCTCAAGTATCAATGTCAGATAGGAGATGTCCAGATAGCGTTGGTCTCTTGATATTTCAAGGAACATCTCGGTATTGATCTGTTCCACAAGGAAGGGCTCGGACAGATAACGACTCTGCGTACCATCAGGAAGGTTTTCCAGGTGGAGCGTTCCATCCTCTATCTGAACGAAGGGGGCGTAGATTTCAAGGCTTCGGAATGGCCGGGTAAACGAGACGCGTTGAGAATCATCCTGTCGCGATTCGGACATGCGCTCGTCCGGGATCCGGTTGAATACATTGCCCAGCGTATAGGCACCCTGCTCATCTGTCCGGAGATAGACCGTCGGCTTTTGCAGTGCCAGGTCATTGATGACGAGGCTGCTCCGCAGGAGTGCGAACAGGTCGGCCTGCAGGCGGAGATTGTCCATAGTCACAATGGTGCGATTTTCATGTTCCAGGACAAGATCACGGAGTTCCATTTGGAGCGGCAGGAAACCGCCTATCTCACCGATATGAAGTGTACCCTCGAAATTATTGTTAAACCATGTTTCGGCGCGTTCGGTCAGGTAGTTCCTGGCAGGTTCTGTCTGGAGCATCAGGAAAATAGCTCCGGCAAAAAAGATGACGGTTGCCACGAGGACCAGGATGCTGCTCCAGAATATGCGCCAGGTGATATAGAGGATACGGTAAAACAATGGTGGCGGGTTACGTCAAAACATCAAATGTGTATTTCCAGGCTTCCTGCAGCAAAGAAATATCGCTGACAGAAGTTACCAGCGGGTTTCCGTGTGCAGATACCAGGACCAGCCGGATGTCCTTGTCCCGGTTTTTCTTGTCATGTGTCATGAGGGTAACGAGTTCATCGGTACGGCTGGTGTACGGACCCAGATCCAGGCGGTATTTTCCTTTCAGCTGCAGCAATGATTCATCCGACGCCTCGTAGCCGAGACGGCGTGAAACAAATAGCGCCGCGATCATACCTGCATATACGGCTTCGCCATGGTTGATATTGCGATAGTTATCCAGTGCCTCCAGTGCATGGCCGAAGGTATGTCCGAAATTAAGCCAGGCGCGTCGGCCTGCTTCACGCGCATCGGTCGCCACGACATCCGATTTGATCCGCACAGAGCGTTCGATCACGTGTTGCAGCAATTCCGGCGTGCGGGTTGCGGGATCGGCAAGGGCGGCCCCATCCTCAAGCAGGTCCGGATCTGCGATGTATCCGTATTTGAGCACCTCGCTGATACCGCAAATCCATTCGCGTTGCGGCAGGGTCTCAAGAAAGGCGGTATCAAAAAGGACGGTCCGGGGATGGTAAAAGGCGCCAATCGTGTTTTTCCCGAAGGCGTGGTTGATCCCCGTCTTGCCGCCTATGGCACTGTCCACCATGGCAAGCAGCGTAGTCGGCACGTGAAACAGCGGCAGTCCGCGCATCAGTGATGCTGCGGCAAAACCAGCCAGGTCGCCAGTGACACCTCCTCCAATGGCGATGAGCGGAGTATTTCGCTTCAGCGGGCCTGAAAAGGCAAAATCCATGACACGGTTCCACATTGCGATGCTTTTCGACTCTTCACCGGATGGCACTTCGAAACAGCGCACCATATCCTCCGGAAAAGCCGCGGTGATCCGTTCCCGGTGCGCGGACATGACATTTTCATCCACAATCAGCACGGCTTGTCCGGCCGGTTTGACGGCGCCGCCGTCCGGGGAACCGGCCACAGGGTCGGAAGCGTCAACGGCCGCAGGCTTGTCCGCCGTTTCCAACAGGTCCGTTCCCCGCGCATGATCCCAAAGGAGGTGAAGGTCGTCGAACAGGAGGAAACGTGATTCGTCCCTGTCAGTTATGATCAGTGAGGGAAGCTTGAGCATGTTCTCTGAGTAATCGGATCAGTTCGTTGGTGGTCTGTTGCCGTGACCAGTGCGGCTGGACCGGAACCCTGATATCGGCTTGCAGGTAATGTTTTTCTCGTTTTGAGAGCAGTTCGTCTATTCGCTTGCGGAGCAGTTCATCGTCCAGCAGTTTTCCTTGGGAATCCTGAAGCAGGGGTCGTTTTTTATCCTTTTTGAGCCTTTTAAAGAGCGTTTCCCCGGGCACGTCCAGGAAGACGGTGATGGCGTGGCGCTTCAGCAGGTCACGGATTTCTTCCTGCTGGATGGCACCGCCGCCCAGCGCCAGTACTGCCGGGACGTGGCCAAGCATGCTGCGAAAGCAGTTGCGTTCTGCCATACGGAAATATTCCTCCCCTTTTGTCCGGAATATGTCCGGGATCTCCAGCTTTTCCTCCTTTTCGATCACCTCGTCCAGATCATAAAATGGAAGTTCAAGCCGGCCGGCCAGTTCCAGGCCTATCCTGCTTTTTCCCGAGCCCATGAATCCGGTCAATACAATCAATTTTCTGACTTCCATATTCGCGGAAAATACGAATAAAATTCCGGATTTTCAGGATTCCTGCGAATCGGGTTTAGCAGGCGCGACCATTTCCACCCTTTCCCTGGTTACGGTCACCAGTCCCGGAGCAGCACCTTTGGGTTTGCGTACGTGCTTGCGCTTGGCGATCATGACCGGGACCATGGACGATCCGGCCTGCCGGGAGTATGCTGCGGCAAACGATGCGGCCTTGCGGATCAGCTGAGCGTCGGGCCAGCCGCTGTCCCCCCCTGTCCGAAGCAGCACATGCGATCCGGCTGTTCCGCGGGCATGCATCCAGATATCCTCCTTATGCGATAAAGCGAGTATTTCGTCATTGCTTTTTGCATTTTTCCCGATCCATACCTCGTATTCTCCGATTTTTACGGTTTTGTAGGGCCGGGCCACCTGTTGGATCCCGGATGGTGCGAGGCCGTACTGCTGCAGGCGTGTTTCATTTTTTTTCACCCATTTTTCCAGTTCTGCCGGGTATTCCATGGCTTCCACGTCAGCAAGCAACTGCTCCATCTCTTCCAGTTGTGCCGCAATCTGCCTCTTTTTCTTGCCGGAAGCGGATATTTCCTTTCGGATGCGGGAGGCCCTGGCATAATACTCTTGGGCCTGATGGATCAGGTTCTCGCCCTTGGTCACCGGGATGACCCGTTCGCTGCCGCCTGAACTCCAGTCGGAGACCACGATCCGGTCCCCTTCGGTCTTTTCGCCGGGATTGGGCTGGCTCATGAGCAAATGTCCCACCTGCTCCATTTCGTCCGCTTTTTGAAGCCTTTCCGGTTCTTTTTCGAACTGCTCCATCTGCTTGCGAAGCCCTGATATGCGTCTGCTCAACTTCTTTTCCAGATCCCTTTTTCTTGGCAGCAACCTGCTCTGACGGTTTTTGGAAAAAAAGAGGGTCCGTACGGCATCGCTGACACTTTGGAAGGTCCGTTCGGGTGGATGGGACAGGTATTCCGGTGGCAGCAGGCTCAGATTTCCTTCTGCAGTGATGCAAATGGTCTCAGGATGCAGCAGTTTTTGCCTGAGTTTGGCCAGGGTCTTCCTGAGGTCTTCTTCACTCAGCGATTCCAGGTCGCATGTATCTGCAACATCATTGATAAGGCCACGCGGAAACTGTTTATCGATGGCTATGATTTTCTTGCGCAGCGGCTGGCCGGAAACAAGAGTGGACGGGGTGTTTTCTGCCGGCGATGATGTTGTACTGCCGGATGTGGATACCCTTCCTGATTCCGTTCCCTGTGGTGATCCTGTTTTCTCTTCTGATCCTGCTTTGCCTTGAATGCCGGAGACAGGTGACGCGGCTCCTTCGAGCGCCTGGCTGTTCTTGAAAGATGAGAGGATGAGTTCCTCTTTTACAAGGAACACATTGGGCCTGCTGGAAAACGGCATGAAAAGAAGCTGGATGGCGGTCTCCTGAAAGGTAATCCGGATGTAACGGTCGCCGGATGTTGCTATGGCAATATCAGCGACGGTGCAGCCTTCAAGTTCCGGGAAAAAGCCGGCGGCATTGTGCGAAGGCGGGGCAGCGCGGCCATCCAGGAACAAGGCCGTACCGGGAGAAGCCGCCGAGAAGGTCAGTTTCAGGGCGGGATCTGTCCGGAAAAAGAAATCTATCTGATCTTTTCGGCTGGACCAGACTTCCATGATTTCCTTTCCGGAAATTTCGTATCTTACACCTGCGACCAGCGAATGTAAAGTATAATAATTGTTCATACGTTACTTTCTCTGTCCTCGTAGCGCTTTTAAATTAAACATCAGATTGTATGAACTACCCCATTTTCAGTGCCATCGTCAATCAGATGGAAACACGACTCAGCAGGAGAGCTATAAATATAGATCAGTTCCGGGTATGGAACGAGGATAAAATCAATGCAACGGGC
>SKYW01000057.1 GCA_007127695.1 Balneolales bacterium
AGGAGCCGTAGTTTTCTTAATTTTGTTCTTTCTGCCTTTACGGATTAACTGCTGTATCGTTGGCACGGTTCATTCTGTTTGGTAATGGATGTTAAAGAGTCTGCAAATATATGGAATTTCAAATATCTTTTGCAACCTGTAACCACTAAAAAAATCACCCAACCCTGAAATTGTCAAATATGCTCCAATAATAGCCAATTACATCCTGTCCGAGAGTATCAAAACAATACATCTGATATATAACACTATATCAATTGAAACTGACTAACATCCCTGGTATCAGCCCGGCAAGGGCGCAAGCGCTGCAGGAGTCCGGTGTACGCACACCCGGAGATCTGGTGCGATTTTTCCCCAGAAGCTATCTGGATCGCCGATCCATACTCAAAATCCGCCGGCTTCAAGGTTCCGGGGAGCGGGTCACCGTCATGGGTACGGTAACATCCGTCACAGAAAGCGGTTTTGGCAGAAAGAAGAGGCTCGAAGCAATCCTTCAGGATGATACCGGCCAGCTAAAGGCCGTCTGGTTCAAGGGAATCTCCTATTTTCGAAACTCTATTAAAAAGGGAGAATATTACGCATTTTTTGGCACGGTAAAGCGTTTTGGCCGCTATCTCTCCATGGCACATCCGGAAGTCGAACAGCTCTCGTCCGCTGATACATCAACGCAGGACGAACAGCAACAGCGTTTTGCCGCTATCATACCCATATATCCCGGCAACCAGTTTTTCAAGAAGACATACATCACATCCGGTTTGCTGCGCAAATGGATCCTTTCGGTGCTCGATCGCCTGTCCGTTCCCGAATTTCTCCCGGATGATCTTTTGAACCGGTTCGGTTACCCGGAACGCCGCACCGCATATTTCCATATACATGCCCCGGAAACGCCCTCGCAATACCAGATAGCGCTGGAGCGATTCAAATTCGAGGAACTGTTCCTATTCGAACTGAGTGTGGTCACGCTGAAAAAAGAAGTATTTGACAAGGCGCCGGGACCTGTTATGGCGGAAACACGACCGCACTCCAGTCGTTTTTTCAATGAGGTGCTGCCTTTTGAACTTACGGAGGGGCAAAAAAATGCGCTTGGGGACATCAAGCGCGATATCAGGTCCGGGAGGCAGATGAACCGCCTGCTTCAGGGGGATGTGGGTTCAGGCAAGACGGTAGTTGCGATCGGATCCATGCTCATGGCCATCGACAGCGGCTACCAGGCCGTCATGATGGCGCCTACCGAGATCCTTGCAGAGCAGCATTATCATTCCCTGTCGGAATGGCTGCAGCCGCTCGGTGTGAACATCCGCCTGCTGATCGGGAACCAGAAAAAATCACTTCGCGAAGATATCCATACGGACATCGCCGGCGGAATGGCAGACATTGTGGTCGGAACTCATGCCATCATCCAGGAGTCCATCCGTTTTCACCGTCTTGGAATGGCAATCATTGATGAACAGCACCGGTTCGGGGTGGCACAACGTGCCTTGTTGCGGGAAAAAGGTAAAAATCCACACATCCTGGTAATGTCGGCCACACCTATTCCAAGGTCACTGGCCATGACCCTGTACAGCGACCTGGATCTGTCGGTGATCCGCGATCTGCCACCCGGACGCAAGGAGATTGTCACCAGCGTGCTCCGTGAGCCGGAGCGGGAAAAACTGCACTATTTTCTGACTGAACGTCTTCAGGAGGGGGGACAGATCTACGTAGTCTATCCACTGATCGAGGAGTCGGAAGCGATGGACCTGAAGAATGCCACGGAAGGATTCGATCAGATCCGTGTGGAGTTTCCGGAGTATCGGGTCGGGCTGCTGCACGGGCGCATGTCCACATCCGAAAAGGAGGAAGTGATGCGGGATTTCAAGGAGAACCGTATCCAGATCCTTGTTTCCACCACGGTCATTGAAGTCGGGGTGAATGTGCCTAACGCCTCGGTCATGGTAGTTGAGCATGCGGAGCGCTTCGGTCTGTCACAGCTGCACCAGCTTCGGGGGCGCATCGGCCGGGGAGCGCGACAGAGCTACTGCATGCTGATGACCGACGTAAAACAGAGTCGCGAGGCGCGCAGCCGGCTTAACACCATGCAGGAGACCGGTGACGGGTTCCGGATTGCTGAAGCTGACCTGAAGCTTCGGGGGCCGGGCGATTTTCTGGGGACCCGTCAGAGCGGCTTGCCGGAGTTCCGTTATGCCGACATTCTGGGTGATCAGTACCTGCTGGAAATTGCCAAAAACACCGCACTGGAAATGCTGGATTCCGATCCCGGTCTGGGGCATCCAAATCATGCTGCCCTGAAAAAGGTTTTCCTGCCCTATCTTGAAGAGAAGAAGAAGTTTTTCCGGATGAGCTGAATCCGGCAATGCAATTTGCTGTTTCGGGTACTATTTCACTTAAATGGCATTCAGATGAATGATTACCCTGCTGAATGTTGTTTATAAAAAATTGTGCCATCCGTCCCGATATGATTTCCCGGAAACCATATCTTTATCGCGCATATTACGCATGGGTCAGCGGAAACGGACAGCCATCAGTTCAGTAAAGCAACGTAACCAGTGTTGTAAACCAGATCATATTCCATGCAAGGTGTCAGAGAAACTGTAAGTGAAGTGATTCAGGCGGTGCTGCCGGTAACCGTGATCGTAATCCTTTTGCAATTCACGATCATATGGCTGCCCATGGAAGATTTCCTGCAGTTCATTGTCGGAGTGGTGATGGTTTCCACCGGTCTCATTTTCTTCCTGCTGGGGGTCCATATCGGGTTGCTCCCCATCGGTGAGATGATCGGGTCGGCACTGCCACGAATGGGAAAGGTTTGGCTGATTGTGCTGATAAGCTTTATTCTCGGTTTTGTGGTCACTATCGCGGAGCCGGATGTACGCGTGCTGGCCAATTATGTTGATTCCGTATCGGACGGTGAGGTCAACAGGCACCTGCTGATCTACACCGTAGCTCTCGGACTCGCCATTTTTGTGGGACTTGCCGTTCTTCGCATCATCTTCGACATCCCTATAAAATACCTGCTGACTGGTGGCTATCTGCTTATTTTCGTCCTGGCATTCTTTGTGCCCGAACAGTTCATCTCAATATCCTTTGATGCCGGAGGTGTGACAACCGGTCCCCTGGCCGTGCCCTTCATCCTGGCTTACGGCATTGGTGTGGCGGCGGTTCTGGGTGGACGGAAAACCACGGACAGTGGCTTCGGCCTGGTGGCACTGGCATCGATCGGCCCGGTACTGGCCGTTCTGATCCTCGGGATAATCTACGGGTAGTGGAACATGATGTTTTGCCGAACAGATTCAACAATTGCTGAGCTCTCTATCACATCCAAAGTGCAAGCGCAGATTTAAAGTAAACAGACAAATCAATACAAGGTAAAGCAGGAAACGAATGAACGTGTCGGTATTCAA
>SKYW01000158.1 GCA_007127695.1 Balneolales bacterium
ATTTCAATTGCTTCTTCCAGCGTGATGCTGCGTGCCTGCTGGGCAGCTGCCGGAAGCGACATGCAAAAAACAAGTATGACGGCTAATGGTAAATTGAGGTTCATCTGTTCTTCCTTATAACGATGAGTGATTCTGGGTGTAATTCAGGTAATGATGTTGGTGCTGATGATGCTATCTTAGACGATATCGAACACAATTGGTTGCAAAAAAGTTACCGGAACTGTCATTCCGCTTTTTTGCTGCGTTCCTCCAGGGCTTGTTCCACTCGCTGCATCACGTACCGCACGGCGCGTTGTGTGGCTAATGTTTTCAACTCTTGCATGAAGAGCGAGGAAAAAGAGCTGCCGGAAGATTCTGTGACGGTAACTTCCGCTTCCTGCGCCACTTTTTTTGTGGAACCGCCCCGCCCCTTTCTTGCCAGTATAAAACCGGCAAGCAAGGCTGTCCCGACAAGGTGCAGCGGGTATCTGTCCACCCAGTAGCGAAAGCGGACACGGTCCGCCATACTGTGGCGCACTTCTTTCAGCGAGGATTCTATCTGGTCCTGGATCTGCTCCATCTCTTGTTTGAGTGCAATTTTCCGGGCTTTAAGCTCCTTCATATCCCTGGAACTGGGGTGATTCTTTTCCATCCTTCCTCACTCATTTTTCTTTTGGGATTCACGGTCTGTCTGATGACCGGATTTGCTCTCTTCCCGGGTATCTGAGCCGCCCTGTTCACTGTCCCCGAGCTGGCTTAACTGTTCCTCCATGTCGCTCATGAATTGCTGGATCATTTTGTCCCGCGTGGAAATGACCATGGAACGGGGCCGTCGCACAAAGAACATGGCTCCGATTACTATGATGGGCAATGCCACCAGGAGGAAACCGAGCCCTTCATTGCCCAGCAGATCGCCGACAAGCTTGGATGCAGCGAATAGAATGAGAACAAGTCCAACCAGGAGAAACAGAATGCCTGTCACGCGATACATGGCATGGGCAATGAGGCCGGAGATACGCTCGCCCATTTCAAGGGCGAAGAGCTCTATGCGTTTCTCCAAAAGCGCCTTGAATTCACCAGGCAGCTTTTTCAGATTATTGATAAGGGAATCGAATTCTTCCGGGCTCATTCTTACCTGCTCCTTTTGGTCATTTTTCCTAGTAGAAATCCGGCCGTCAAGGCTATGCCGATGGAACCAGCGGGATTTTTCCTGACCAGCCCGGCAACGCGGGCTTTGGTTTCCTGCAACCGTCTTTGAAATGCTTCATCTTCCCAGGTTTCCTGCGCCTGATGTATCAGTTTTTCGAGAGTTTCAATGATGGGGTTCATAAGAATTAACCAGTTTTTTCTTTTATGTGCCGTAATCCGCGGACTTTTTTGCGGTCACAGTCATCATCCGCGGCCGCAAATTCGTAGAATAAAGGAAAATACAGAATTCGGCGACAAATGCTAAACCTGCAACTCTTTCATGCCGTTTCGACCAGCGGGTCTGTGCGCGGGAAATCCGTCTATCCGAACAGTCTTCCGGAGCAGGCCATGTTGCCCATCCAATCGTGACAGCGCACGTAGTACATTCCTTTTTCAACAGTCAGCATGGATTGGTCCCGGATGTAATCATTCAAACCGCAGACTTTCAATCGGATCCAGCCGGGCGGCTTTCCATGCCGGATATACACCAAACACCACACCGATGATCGTCATTCCGATAATTCCGGCAAAAATGGCAAAAACAGGCATCACAAAGGTCGTACCCATCATGATCACCAGGATATTCCCTGCCAGGATGCCCAGGAACATGCCTATCAATCCGCCCAACTGGCAGACGATGACGGCTTCGGTAAGGAATTGGATTGTAATACTTTTCCGATTGGCCCCAACCGCCTTGCGGATACCGATTTCCCTTGTTCGCTCTGTCACGGAGACCAGCATGATATTCATCACACCGATGCCGGCCCCGAGCAGTGCGATGCCACCGACGACAAATCCGAACAGATAGAGCACACCGGTAAAATCGGCGAAAACCCCTCTGAGGGTTTCGTTGGTCTCGATTTCAAAGTCGTTGTCGCGGTCCGGTGGAACCTGCCGGATGATCCGCAGCAGGCCTGTGGCCTCATCCACCGTCTCGTTGATCATCATAACGGACGGAGCCCTGATCTGGAGGGTGATACTCCGTTCCCGACCATATACCGAGGCCAGGCGGGTGTACGGGAGCAGCACGAAATTGTCGAGTGATTCTCCGAACGCCGTCCCTTTGGCTTCAATCACACCGACGACGGTGTAGAATTGCCCATCGATCCGGATGCGCTGTCCGATGGCGTTGCGGTTGCGGAACAGATTTTCTCGGACATCGGCGCCGATCAGCGCAAATGGACGCCCATCCTCCACATCGTCCCGGGTCAGGTCGCGGCCTTCCTCGATGTTGTAGGCGTTGTTGGATATCCAGAATTCGTTGCTCCCCCGGATCCGGATATTCGGTTCGGTGGATTGATCACCGTGGTAGATCCGGGTGGTGCGGAATACCACGTTCGGTGATACGGCCCGGGAAAGTTCGGCCATGTCACGGTAGCGTTCGAAATGCCGGATGGTGATCGGTTCGCGGGCGGTGCGGCCATGCTGGTTGCCGACGACGATACTGGGACGCGTTGTCACGTTGATCACATCGCTGCCCATGAGTGTCATGGTATTCTGGAAAAAGTTGTCGATCACCTTAACGGCTGTCGAGGCACTGATCACGGCGAACACGCCCACTACGATGGCCAACAAGGTGAGCGCGGCCCGGGTTTTGTTGGAGCCCAGTGCGCCGAAAGCCAGTTTTATGGTTTGCCAAAGATGCATGTACCTGCCTCAGAAATAGCGAAGTGATTCAATGGGATCTGATTTTGCAGCCCGGTTGGCGGGCAGAAAACCGAAGATCATCCCCGTGATGGTCGTGATCACAAAGGCGAGGATGATGGTCTGTATGCCCAGATGGGCCACAAAGTACTGGTTGATGATGTACACGGCCAGCCCGGAGAACATGATGCCGATGATCCCGCCGATGAAACAGATCACGACCGACTCCACCAGGAACTGCAGCAGCACTTCCCGGTATCGGGCGCCCACCGCTTTTCGGATGCCTATTTCGCCCGTTCGCTCCTTGACCGATACGTACATGATGTTCATCACACCGATGCCACCTACAAAGAGGGAGAGCGCCGTCAGGAAGATTCCGACTCCGTAAATGGCGCCGGTCATGGCGCGGTATTGCTGTTCGAACATCTCGAGGCGGTTGATGGCGAAATCGTTGTCCTGATCGGGTCCAAGCTGGCGAATCTGCCGCATGATGCCCTCCACCTCGTACTGCCCTTCCTGCAGGGCCTCATCGTTTTCAAACTGGACACGGATGGCTATGCCGTGCCTGAGG
>SKYW01000021.1 GCA_007127695.1 Balneolales bacterium
GAGTGGCTGGAGAAATATGTGAAGTGAACCGGATCAGTTCCCCGGCATCAAGCGAGCGAAGATAGTCATGTTTTTCCGGTCCAACATGGCTGAACCGGAAGCGGACCGCCGTTTCCGGCATGACACTGGCCAGCCAGCCAAGAGAGTCGGCAAGCGTGCCGTCAAAATCAAATACGATCAGTTTGTAGGGCCGGGAAGCGTTCGTGATCTTCATATTGGGAAAGTATGAAAATTGAGAAGTTTGGTAAAGGATGCGCGGCCAGGCATGATCCGTTGCAAGCCATTCCACACACATTTCAGAGATCCGCACATCTTACAGGAGGGTGGATGCGGGTTGCAGCCTGCACGTTCAAGATGAACCGAACACCGGATTTCTTACCTGCGCCGCGTGAGAATTCGTCGCTGCAATGAGGCATTGCGAACGGCCTGATTGTGAACCGCCATGATGCATTAGGAACCGCCATGATGCATCAGGAGAGGTGTTGCCCGAAAAAAAAATCCATGTTCAGGATGCGAAATGCTTTCTGCGGGAAAATGACCGGCCGGGCAAATTCTAGCGGTGAGGTAAGATTAGCCGTTCCTGTGGCATCTATTGTGTCAGTCACAAAAAGAAAATGAGCCATAGAAAGTGCTTCTCAGACAATGCGCGAAAACAATGCTCAAAAGACAATGTGTCAATTCGATTCCAAATACGATAATCCTGGAACATCAAACGGAATACAACCATGTGGAAAACCATAATAATCGTGACGTGCATTTTTTTCTGCCTGAGTGGACTCACCATGGGCAGCGGCCCGGATCTAAATGCCCAGCACGTGGCAGGAAATGAAAACGACCAGCGCGAAGGTCCGGATTGGCAGGATCTTGGATCGGCGCAACAGCTGGCCGCCGAACAGGGCCTCATGATCCTGATCTTCTTCGAAGCCGAATGGTGCGGAATATGCCGCAGGCTGGAGAGTGAAGTGTTTACAGATCCGGCTGTGTTGCAGAAACTCGGAAAATCCTACGTTCCCGTCATGATCGATGTCGATTCGAAGTCACCTCAGTGGTTCAACGGACAGAAACTCAGTGTCCGACAACTCGCACAGCAGTTTAATGTCTCGGCCGTACCATCACTGCTGTTTGTGGATGATGCCGGTGAAGTCATGGCCCATCATACCGGGTTTATTCCGACCGAACGGATGGCCTCCCTGCTTGCCTTCATTGCTTCCGATTCCTTCGGGCGGCAATCCTTCGAAGAGTTCCAGGAACGTCATTAGCAAAGATCCCGCAGACGGTTATTATCGATAATGTCCACAAAAACGATCAAATCAATATCTTTAAATGAATCTTGAAAGTTTTCTTGGCTGGTTTATGGGGCTCGGTGAGCCGTATGGCGTAAATCCCGTTATTTTTGGCAGTATCTATGTCGGCGCCGTCCCGTTTTTCTGGCTGGCTATTGCATGGCTGGTCCATAACCTGAGGAAAAGAAAAGCCATAGCCGGACCGGTACTCATGATGAGCGGTTGCGCTGTTTCTGCCTATGTGTACCTGATCGTGGCCGGACAGAATGTGCCTCTGTGGGTGTATGTGTTTATCGTGGCTATCATTGCCTATGCGTTGTATGTAACCTGGAAAAAAGTAAAAGCAAAAAGGGAAGAGGTTTTGAATGAAGAAGGATTATGATCTGATTGTCATTGGCGGTGGATCGGCGGGACTGACCGCATCCGGTATTGGTGCAAGCCTGGGCGCAAAGACGCTTATGGTTGAAAAGTATAAGCTGGGCGGGGATTGCACCTGGTACGGCTGTATTCCAAGCAAAATCATGCTCCATCAGGCAAAAAAGGCTTCCCTGGGGGCGACGGTACCGTTCCGTGATGTGTCGCGCAAGCTCGATGCCATCCGGCAGGAGATCTATGAGGACGCGGATCATCCCGACAAGTTTCGCGCCATGGGAATTGACGTCGTGGAAGGTTCGGCCTCTTTTCTGGATCCGCACACCATCCGTATTGAAATAATTCGAAGCGACAGGCATGACAAAGGCGGTAGCAGCGGGAGAACCGGTGATAACCATGGGGGAAACAGCGGCAGTGAGTCCGTCAGCGACCATGGCGAACGCAAGGAAAAAAGCGAAGTGAGAGTCGTGACCGGCCGTTACATCATCATAGCAACCGGCAGCCAGGCTTTCGTCCCGCCGATACCGGGCATCGACAAAACCCCGTACCTGACCAATTATTCCCTGTTCGATCTGAAAGAGCTGCCCGAAAGCATGGTGATCGTCGGCGGCGGGCCCATCGGCACGGAGATGGCCCAGGCGTTCCAGCGGCTGGGGACAAAAGTGAGCGTGGTGGACATGGGGGATCGCATCCTCCCGAAAGACCCACCGGAAATGACGGATATCCTAAGAAAGAAAATGGAGCGGGAGGGCGTGGAATTCCATCTGGGCGTCTCGGTCGATTCCGTACAAGGCGACGACCGGAAGGTGGAGGTCAGCATCCGCGCAAAAGAAGGTGCGGGCGGAGACGGATCGAACAAAAGTGGTTCCGCAGCGAGTGCAACGGCAAAGGCAAAGGCAACGGCAACGGCAACGGTAACGGCAACGGCAATCTCGAAGTCAACGGCAACCTCGACGTCAACGGCAAAGAATGGTTCCTCGGTGGATGGCCATGAAGAATACAGCTCCGGTGATGGTGATGGCGATGGCGGCCGCAAGGTGCTCCAGGCCGGGAAGCTTCTCCTTGCAACAGGAAGGTGGGTCTATCTGGATGAACTGAATCTGGACGCCGCGGGGGTGACCTACACGCGGCAGGGAATCACGGTCGACGAACGCTGCCGGACCAGCAAAAAGCATATCTACGCCATCGGGGATGTGGCCGGACGTTTTCAGTTCACCCATATGTCGGAACACATGGCCAAGGTGGCAACCACGAACGCGCTGCTCAAGGTGCCGATGAAAATGGACAGCAAGCATGTGCCATGGGTCACCTATACCGATCCGGAGGTGGCGCATGTCGGGGCCAGCCGCACGGACCTGGAACAAAAAGGCACCCGCTTTGAAGTCTACCGATTTCCCTACAGCATGATCGACCGGGCCGTCACGGATGAAGAGACGGATGGATGGATCCATGTGTATGCCAAAAAGCTGACCGGACGTATCCTGGGTGCGGATATCGTCGGAGCACATGCCGGCGAGCTGATCAGTCAGTACGCGCTGGCCATGAAAAACGGGATAACGCTCAGGAAGATGGCCGACACCATCTATCCGTATCCCAGTTATGCGCAGGGCGCCCGCAGGGCCGCCGACCAGTGGTATATCAAGAACCAGAACCTGACGCTTGTCAAGTGGATAAGGCGCCTGTTCCGCTATCGCGGTCCGCTGCCCGACC
>SKYW01000115.1 GCA_007127695.1 Balneolales bacterium
CGCGCACATCGTTGGAGGCCTCATCCAGATTCGTCCCCTGGCTGAAACTCAGTGATACCCAACTGCGGCCCTCCGCCGAGTTGGACCGGACCTGCTCTACGTTGGCCACGCCGGCAAGGGCATTCTCCACCTGCTCGGTGACCAGCAATTCCATTTCCTCCGGACCTACATTGCTGTAGGTCACCACAACACTCAACTGCGGATACTCGATGGGAGGGAGCAGATCGATCGGAATAAAGCGGAAACCGATGGATCCGAGCGTGATGACGATCAGGAAGATCATCATCGTGGTGACGGGACGGGCTACGGAACGTTCGGTGATGGACATGTAGGTTTACTGTGACAATGGATAAAAAAGGCGTACAGGTGTATGAATCAGGCACCAGAACTGTTGTTGCGTGCACGGGTGGCCATTTTTTCCTGGATCATGTCAAAGAGATCGCGGCTTTGCATCTGCTGCAGGTTGAGGATATGGTCCCAGTCAACCGGACGCACATTGGCCTGCTCCTCGCCGCGAAGCAGCAGGTTGTGTCCCAGTGTGACAACCCAGGTGTCGTTCGGAATGCCGGCAATTCCGGAGATCATGCGTCCGCGTGCCACCACCTGCACCGGAACAAAGCGGATCGGTGTAGGGCCCGTCAGCTCACGGGGCGGATCCTCTCCTTCGAAACTGAGCTCCCGGCCAATATTATCCGCGACGAACACCCCCATTTCTCCAAAATTGGGATGGTAAAAAAGCGCATTGTTCGGAACCAGGATGGCCTGCTCGCTTTCACCGTACCTTACTGTGACCGTAACAAACATGCCGGGACGCAGGAAGCGGTCGGGATTGGTGACTTCAACCTCTGCCGTGGTAGTGTGGGTAACCGGATTCAGGAAAGGCGAGATGCGCGTAATGGTGCTTTCCATTGTTTTTCCGGTCACGGACGACGATATCACTGCCGTCTGCCCGGGGAAAATGTATCCGGTCATGGCCTCGGTGAGCACCATTTCAATTTTGATGGTTTCGGGATCACCGATCTGATAGAGGCGGGTGGATGTACTCACCTGCTGTCCGACCTCGGCATTCCGCAGTCCCAGGACACCGTCCACCGGGGCACGGATGACGGTATTCTCCAGTTCGTTCTGTCGTTCGTCGATCACCGAGCGCGCCTGGTTTCTTCGCGCGATGTTGAGGTCCAGCGTAGCTTCGGCGGATTCCACTTCGGCTTCAATGTTATCAAGCTCCGCCTGGGTTTCCAGGTCGCGGTCACGCAGCTGCTGGACGCGTTCCAGGGCAATCTTTCTGCGGTTGAGATCCGCCTCGGCCTGTCGGACCTGTGCCCGGGCAATTTCATAGCCGGCCTCGGCCTGACGCAGCCGTTCGCGTGCTTCCACGTCCCGAAGACGGAGCAATACATCCCCCTCGCGGACAGTGTCGCCGTTGTTGGCGAGAACCTGTACGATAGGTGCCGATATCTGCGGATAGATATCGGTCTGGTTGCGGGCACGTACCGAACCGGTAAGCGTCTCCTCAAGCGGGAGATTGCCGGTGATCACCTGGATTGCTTCCACGGTGGGAGCCCTGTTGGTGCGGGCGTTGCGGCCCTGTTCTTCTTCTTCCGAGCAACCTGTAAGGCCGAGCGCGGCAAAAAGCAGCAGTATTGTGAGGGGGAGACGCACGTGCATGAGTAAATATTAGAATCGTAGTAGAGGAAAACTGTTGCCGATGCATTGAGTGCAGAAGACCTGCCATGCACATTTGCAGGGTGCAAATAACGTGCCAAATTCAATTCTGGGTATGTTTGTAAGGCAAATCATACTGGATCAGCTATTGTCATCTTTATATGACCCGTCAGAATCTGCCAGGAAGAAACATGGTTGGCGAAAACGGATTCAAGTGGCGATGATTCGTTAACGGATTTTCGTTAGTTGGTTCACAATTTCAAAAGTCTCCAGGTTCAAAAGTCTCCGGACATCCTATAGATTCCGGGTGAAATACGCCTGAAAAGTTACGGGTGAAATCCGCCTGAGGAATTGAAGCATGTCGCGGGCCCGATCCTCAACTAGTTTTACAAGCAGTTACATGTGCTCCTGAACGGCGGGAAAATCCTTGAAAAGAATGAGACGCAACCTAATACAACAAATTACGGCAAATCGTTTGCCTCTATTTGTAAAAGGTTTTTAAAATATGTTTTAGTCCCGGGTTTCCCCGTTCCATTCCAGGTAGCGTTCTCTCATGGCTTCGGCGTGTTTGCGGATGGATTTCCTGTCCCAGCCCGACGTATCCAAAGGCTTGTGGAAATGCACGGTAACGGTGCCCGGACATGCGATGAGCGATTTTCCGGGACAGAGCTCGTAGGCGCCTTCAATATACATGGGCACGATCGGATATCCCATCTCCACCGCGGCATGAAACGCGCCGCTCTTGAAGGGCAGGATCTTGCCGGTCCGGGAGCGTGTCCCTTCCGGAGCCAGCATCAGCGAAAAACGTTTCTTTTTGAGGTACTTGTACGCCCGGTTAATCTGCTTGATCGCCTCGCGCGGATCCTTGCGGTCGATCATGATCTGGCCGGACAGTTTGGCGATGGCCCAGAAAAACGGGTTGTATCCCAGCTCGCGCTTGGCGATGTAGCGGACGCGCGGCAGGGCCAGCGAGGTGGTGACGAATATATCGAGCGTGGAGCAGTGGTTGAACAGGTAGACGACCGGCTGCTGCGGCATTTCACCGTGGTAGCGCACCTTGCAGCGGATGCCGGCCAGCAGAAGGGCGGTCCGGCCGAACAGGAAACTGGCAATGCGGAAAGTCCCATCCTGCCAGCGTCCAAGCGAAACAAGATTGCCCACCGCCATGATCACGATTGTGACCGGCAGGAGGATGATCTCGGCGATGAGGATGAGGATCATCCGCAGTATGATAAAAAAACCGGGCTTTTTGCTCATGGCAGGTTATTTTTTGTTGCACAGGTGTTGCTCGGATATTGCACGGGTACATTGTCGCGGTGCGTCGCGCCTGGCGCCTGTTGCTGTATTGCGCCTGACGTTCTTTGGCTACCGATAATGTAAAAGTTTCCGCGGGAATAAACCACGCACCGGATAGCGCTTTGTCTCTTGCGGCAGGTTTTGCTACTTTTGGGCATTGGACTGTGGGGTATCTCTCCGGGCGGATGTGCAGGCAGCCGGACCGCATCCACCAGAAAAACACACCGAACCAGTCCATGCCGCATCCACCGGTATTTGGGCCCGGACATTGAAATTCAAACCGACTTATTTTATGAACGAATATCAGCAACTCGACCAGCAGAGCCATTTTCAGGCGTACAAGCGCCTGCCGATCACCCTGAGCCACGGGAAAGGTGCCCGGGTGTGGGACGTCGACGGCA
>SKYW01000121.1 GCA_007127695.1 Balneolales bacterium
CAAAAATGGCGCTGGCCTGGGCTGCGGGCTTGTCATCCCGTTCGATATAGCCAAGGTCGCCTCCGCGTGGAGCGGACGGGCTGTGTGTGGAATACGATTCTGCCAGGGCAGCAAACGACTCGCCTTGGCGGACGCGTCCAATGAGTTCCTCGGCAAGTTCACGGCCGGCGTCACTTTCCGTAAGCCGGAGCTGGCGGACGCGCACATAGGTCTGGTCTGCGGGACGTTCTTCCAGAAGGCGCACCATATGAGCCCGGTTGTTGTGGATGTAGGGCTCGCTGACTTCGTCCACATCCAGTTCAAACGCTTTCAGATGTTCAAATCGAACCTCGGACGGCTTCAGGAAATTCTCGAAATAGCTTGTCTCTGAGAAATGGTCGGTCAGGAAGCGGTCAGCATTCTCGGCAGCGCGGAAATCGTCACGAAGCCGGGCAAGGTATTCGAGTGTTCGTGCCGTATCGGCTTCTGTCGGTGCAATGGAAAATGTCACATAGGAGAAGCGCCAGGTCTTGTTTCTCTGGAAGCGGTGCTCGTTGTTGCGGTAAAAGGAGCGGATTTCCGAATCACTCACCTCTATCTCATCCGAGGGAATGTCCGAAAACGGGAAGCGCACATACTGGAAGCTGGCCCGGCTGTTTTGCCGTTCGTAATGCTGTTGCACCTCGAAGTCACTGACACGCAGCGAGGCCTCGATGAACTGGTTCAATTTCTCCTGGCGACGCTGCTCGCGAAGCTGCTGTTCGATCATGATCCAGATTTCACGGTTCTCCGGCGCTTCGATCGCATTCTGAAGTGCAACCCTGTCGATGGTCCCGTCCTCACGGGTGAACTGCTGACGGATAAAGGGATCGGGATTTTCACCGGTAACCATATCCATCAGCTCGGAATCGGTTACCATAATCCCCATATCCTGCATTTTCTGCTTCAGGATCTTGTCCACGATCAGCTGTTCCCAGGCCATTTCCTCATACTGGGCGCGGACTTCGCTGTCGGGGCTGGCTCCTGTCTGCTGCCGGTACTGTTCCGTGTAGAGATTGATCCGCTGGTTGAACTCAGCCCACGATACGGGATCGCGGTTCACTTCGCCCATGTTCCGCGGACCTGCCATCATGGCATCAAACACCTGGGTATCCGCAAGCACCCAAAGGAGTCCGAATGAGAGGATCAGGATCCAGATGATGTACTTGGTGCCGGATCTTAGTTTTTGCATCAAACCCATAAAAAAACCTCAGAAACGTATAATTGAAAAGTGGTTCGGAATGTCGGTTACGACTTCATGTAATAGCTCGGAAAGATACGGCAATTGCCGCGAATTACAAAGCTATTAGGTATAACGAAGCCATATTTGGTTTGGTGCAGAAATTCGGACAGACCCGGCATGCATGCACATCAAACCGGCATCCATCCCTGGCCTCAGAATATATCGACCAGGCGCATGTGCTTGAGGAAGTGCCGGGGATCTTCCTCAAGGATGCGGGATATGTTTTTGAGATTGACAGCCAGGCTGTCCAGGTTCTCATACAGGGAAGGATCCTGGATCAGCCGTCCCAGTGTTCCTTCACCGCTGTTGATCTGCTGCATCATTACGTGCAGCTCGGTGCTTACCCCGCCCAGTTCGGTGGAGATAACCGACAGCTCCCGGGTTGTCGTTTCCAGGTTGGCCAGGATCTCTTCCAGCTGCTGCCGGCTGCCGGCGCTCAGGGTATCGAGATTGGCAAGCGTCTGTTTCAGATGGATGATGGATTCCTCCAGATCGTCGCTTCTTGCCTCCAGAAGCCGGTTGATCTGCTGCGAGGACCGGTTCAGCGCACCAATGGTCTCCCTGATATCCTCTTTACCGCTGTCCTTAAGCACGTCGTCAATCTGCTCCAGGACCCCGGCCAGGCTGCCGGCGCTTCTCTCGATATCGGGTTTCAGGTCCTCCGCAAATTCCTGCAGTTCCGCAAACGCGCCGTGGTCGTATACGCCCTCGATGTACCCGCCGTCCGGTATCATTTCATCGGCGCCGGAGTGGTGGATGCGTATCCTCTTGCTGCCGATGAGGTCAGCGGCTTCAATGTATGCCCGGGATCCCACCGGAATCCCCTCGGTGTACGATAGGTTCAGCACTACCACAACGCTGTCGGGACCGGCAAGGTGGACCCTGTTGACGGAACCGATCTTCACTCCGGACATGTAGACCGACGTACCGGCACTGACCCCATCCACCCGTTCAAATACGGAGTAGATTTGCAGGCTGGGACGGAACAGGGGCACATCCTGCATCAGCCGGAAGCCGATAATGGCGATCAGCATGGCGATCACGATGGTCAAACCAATCTTTACTTCATTTTGTACTTTTTTCAAAACCGGGCTCCGCGTAGTGTTAAATGGTATATTCGCTGGCTCTTATAAAGGCGTTCAGTTCTTTGTGGTCACTGTTGCGCAGTTCGTCGAGCGTTCCGTACCAGCTGAGTATCTGCTTGTCCAGAAAGGCCACTTTATCGGCCACCCGCAGGACACTGTGCATGTCGTGAGTGATTACGATGGATGTGATATCAAGAGTATCTGCCATATTGATGATAAGGTCATTGATCTCGTCCGATGTCTGCGGGTCCAGGCCGGACGTAGGCTCATCGTATAAAAGATACTCCGGTTCCATCACAATTGCGCGTGCGACTCCGATGCGCTTCCTCATCCCGCCGGAGAGTTCGGCCGGTGATTTGTTACCGATATCCGACAGATTGACCAGCTCCAGGCACTCCATCACCCGCTCGTGGATCTGCTTTTCATTCAGTTCGCTGAAAAAACGCAGCGGGAAGGCCACGTTTTCATGAGCCGAAATGGAGTCGAAGAGGGCCGCACCCTGGAAAAGCACACCAAAACGCTGACGCAGCTTTCGAAGGCGGGCGTAGCGGATCTCAAAAACGTTCATGTCGTCTATGAGCACTTCGCCGGAATCGGGATAGAGCAGCACATTGAGGTGCTTCATGAGCACGGACTTGCCGGAACCCGACTTGCCGATGACCGCAAGGGTCTCACCGTCTTCAATCGTAAGACTGACGTCCGACCAGACGAGGTTGGATCCGAAGCTTTTTGTAAGATTTTTGATCTCAATCATGGTTCTGCGGTCAAAGAAGCAGGAAGGCAAGTACGAAGTCGGCGACGAGGATGTAGATACAGCTGAGAACGGCGGCCTGGGTGGTTGCCTGTCCAACCCCTTCCGCTCCGCCGGTCGCAAAATATCCCTTGTAACAGGAAATGGAGGTGATGATATATCCGAAAACGAAGGATTTGATCACACCGAAACTCACGTCAGCCGGCGAGAACACCTGGCGCGCGCCCAGCATGAAATCGGCTACCGGCAATGTTCCTGTGAGGATGCCCGCCAGCAGTCCGCCCACCATGCCGGAGACCACGGCGGCGACCCATATCACCGGAAACATCAACACACCGGCCAGCACCCGTGGCATAACCAGGAAGGTGACCGAGTTGAAACCCATGGATTCCAGTGCGTCGATCTGCTCGCTTACCGCCATGGTGCCCAGCTCGGTGGCTATGCGCGCCCCCACACGTCCGGCAAGGACCAGGGCGCTGATCACCGCCGCAAGTTCAATCAGCAGCGACTGTGAAACAATGGCTCCGATGGTGGATGGCGGTATGAACCCGGCAACAAGCTGGTAGGAGGTCTGTATGGTCATCACCGCTCCGGTAAAGAAACCGGCCAGGATGATGATAGGCAGCGAGTCGAAGCCGGTCTTGATCATCTCCGAAATGATGTTCTTCCGGTACATGCCAACTTCCGTCGAGGAACGGATGGCCTCATAGATCAACCTGCAGTAGCGTCCGACATCAATAAATAATTGCATGCAATAGCCGTTGTTTATGTAATCCGGTTTGCTGATTTATTGCGGTATCTGGAAAAAGAGCAAAGCGTATGGAGAAAAAAAATATCCGCTTTCGGATTTTTTCAACCTATCTGATATTTTGACATGGTAATTTACGGAATTAATTATACACTGTGATTGTGAAATCAAAAATCCTTGCATGCTTTTTCGCCGTTGCCGGACTCTTGTTCCTTTGTCCAGCCGGATCAGGAGCACAGATCGGCCACGAGTCCGCATTCGGTTTCCTGAATCTGCCCGGCTCGGCCAGGACGGCAGCGCTCGGTGGAAATCATGTATCCCTGTATAACGGTGGAACGGCACATTTTGAGGTGAATCCGGCGTATTTAAGCCCGGATAATCATCGTGAGCTGACCTTGTCCTACCTGAACCATATCTCCGACATCTATCTGGGATCGACCGGTTTTGCCTGGCACCTGGACGGTATCGGGACACTGGCCACCGGAATCAGGTTTCTGAATTACGGTGATTTCATCCGTACTGACAGTGACGGAGGGGCGCACGGATCGTTCAGCGCGTATGATTTCTCCTGGAGCGCCGCCTTGTCGCGGAACCTGTTCGACACCTTCCGTGCCGGAGTTGGCGTCCAGTTCATCATGAGCAATTATGACACGTACCGTTCGTCAGCCCTGGGCCTGTTCGGAGGGCTTTACTTCCCGTTCAACGACGGATTCACGCAAGCCGCGCTGTCGTTTCGCAATCTTGGCGCACAACTCACCCGGTTCGACGGTACAAAAGAGGATCTCCCCTTTTCTCTGATGGCCGGAATCACCCACCGCCTGCAGCACCTGCCGCTGCGGTTCAACCTCACACTCCACTCCCTGGACCGCTGGGATATCCCCGTATTTGACGACGAATCCGATCCGGGCTTTTCTGACAACCTGTTCCGGCGCATGCGCTTCGGCACGGAGCTTCTCTTTTCGGACAACTTTCATCTCCGGATTGGATACGATCACTTGCAGAGCGAGGAGCTGAAAACCGACCGCCGCATTGACCTCTCCGGCGCTTCCATAGGACTCGGTATCATCTTACGCGACATTCACATAGATATCAGCCGCACATCCTACAGTGAAACGGGTGGCCTTTTCCAGCTGAACCTTCGAACCCGGCTGTAATCCAACCTCCAACCCGTCGCGGTTCATTCTTGAAATCCGAAGTTCCCTCTTGAAATCCGAAGTTCCCTCTTGAAGCCGTAGTTCATTCTCTAAATTGCTATATTCCTGCTCCCCGGAATCCTTGTTTTTCAGGATAAATCCTTATTTTCAAGATTCCGCAAGACATGGACTAACAGAAAACCGATGATTCGATATCTCACCGCTGGTGAATCGCACGGACCGGAACTGATCGGCATTGTTGAGGGTCTTCCGGCCGGATTGCCCCTCTCGAAGGAAGCCATCGCACAACAGCTTGCCCGGAGGCAGCAGGGATACGGGAGAAGCGGTCGCATGGCCTTTGAAAAAGACTCCGCAGAAATTGTATCCGGAGTGCGATTCGGCAAAACCATGGGCCATCCCGTTGCCCTCAGGATGGTCAATCGCGCTTATGAAAAGGATGATGCCAACTGGCCGCTCGTCATGTCCGCCACACCGGTGGATGAAGATGTCCCCCGGATCACCGTCCCGCGTCCCGGTCACGCCGATCTCGTGGGGGTCCAGAAGTTCCGCTTTGACGACATACGACCTGTCATTGACCGCTCCAGTGCCCGGGAAACCGCCATGAGAGTAGCCTGCTGCGCCACGGCAAGGCAACTCCTGCGCTACTTCGGCATACAGATCGGCGGCCACGTGCTGCAAATCGGGGAACAGGGCTACTCCTCCTGGGAGGATATCCGCTCCATTGCCGATCCCCTGCTGCAGGATGGCGCAGAACAGCTGGCCGGCATAGCCGATGCCTCGGAAGTCCGGTGTCTGAATGAAGACCTGACCGCACAAATGGTTGAGGAAATCAAGAAACGGCGCAAGGAAGGCAGTTCCCTCGGTGGTATTTATGAAATCGTTGTCACCGGCCTGCCCGCGGGCCTGGGCAGTTATGTCCATTGGGACCGTAAACTTGAAGGGTTGCTCGCCCAGGCCGTGATGAGCACACAGGCCATGAAAGGCGTCGAGATCGGGCTTGGATTTGAAGCGGGAAGACGTCACGGACACCAGGTGCATGATGAAATCACCTGGGAGAAGGAACGGTTCGCGCGCAGCAGCAACCGCGCCGGCGGACTTGAAGGCGGCATCACTACGGGAATGCCCCTGATCATACGCGGCGCCATGAAACCGATCCCCACCATGCTCAAACCAATGCAGACCGTGGATATGGAATCGAAAAAAACACAGGACACACGGTACGAACGATCAGATGTCTGCGCACTTCCCAGAGCTGTCGTTGTCGTTGAAAATGCCATCGCCCCCGTACTGGCAAACGCATTTCTGGAAAAATTCGGCGGGGACTCGATAAGCGAGATCGAGGAAAGATATCCACCCGCCACCTGACCGTTTTTTACCTTAATACTTTATCGCTGCGTATTATACGTTTACAGCTATTCCGGCGTTAGATTCAAAACATGCGTGAAATCCAATGAATGATACCAGGATAAAAAAACTGAAAGAATTTCTGGATGCAGACCCGGCGGACAGCTTTTCCAGGTTTGCACTGGCGCTGGAACATCTGAAGACCGGCGACACCAACACGGCACAACACCACTTTGAACACATCCTGGACCACGATCCCGAATACATAGGGGTTTACTACCACCTCGGGAAACTTTATCAGGAAACTGGTCACGATCAAAAAGCTTTGAAAACATTCACCAATGGCGTCACTGCAGCCCGCAAGTCCAGTGATCTCCATGCCGCATCCGAACTGGAACAGGCCATCAGCGAACTTGAATCAGAAGGAGCATAACGAACCAATATGCGTATCTGTCTCATCCTCCTACTTATTACCCTTTTCTCCCTCCCTTCACTGGCAGCAGACCCGCCAACCCATACTGTCAGACAGGGGGAAACCCTTTTCAGCATATCCCGCCAGTTTGATGTCACCGTGGATCAGATCCGTCAATGGAATGGACTGAGAGACAATGTGATCACTGTCGGACAGGAACTGATTGTCGGTGACGGCAGCCAACCCGGGCGTCGGGCCCCGGCTGAAAGACCACGTCCACATACGGAAAACGGCACCATCATCCACACCGTGGAGCCCGGACAAACGCTCTTCCGCATCTCCCGGATATACGATGTCACCGTGGATCAGATAAAAGAGTGGAACGATCTCAGGGACAACCTGATATCCATCGGACAGAGACTGGAGATACGCCGGCAGGAGCAGCAGGCGGAGGCGCGTCCGGAATCAACGCAGCCTGACCGCACAAGACCGGAGCCGCCGCGGGACGAACGGCCTCCCGTAGCCGACCGGGTGGATACCGTCACCCCGCCATCTGATGACCCTGAGCCCGGACCGCCACCCCACGCGGTTACCGATGATGATGCCATGGGCGAACCGGCCACCCCTGCCTTCTACGAGGTTCGTCCGGGAGATACGCTGCACAGAATAGCGTCCCGCTTCAACATGACCGTTCAGGAGCTCATGGAGTACAATGAGCTGGAAAGCTCCCGGATCGATGTCGGACAGCAGCTCCGCATACGCAGCCGTCCATCGGCACCTCCATCCGTCGCGGCGGAATGGGGTGTCGACAGCACCCCGCAGGGCCGTTTTGCAACACATACTTTCAGCGAGGAGGATTCCCTGCATCAGCTGCTTCAACATCACAACATGGATATGCCTGAGTTCCGTGCACTCAATCCCGGTGTTTCTGCCGGCGATCTGCGTCCCGGTGATGAGGTGACCCTCATCATTGCGGCCACCGCCAGGCGACCCAATCCGTATATCGCGACTGTCAGGGAAGATAACGGGGCGCAGATGCAAGTCACCCACTATCCTGCCGACCGGCACCGGAAAACCACTACCAGCGGTGATCTGTACAACCCGCAGGCCCTTACCGCCGCACATCCGAACATGGCGCTTGGTTCCGTCGCCTACATTGAAAACCCGGAAAACGGACGCGGGATATTCGTCCATATCAATGACCGCACACCGGATAACCGGTTGGTCCTCTCTGATGCCGCTTTCCGCGCCCTGGGCTATCAAAACGCATCCAGACTTGTCGCAACCGTACGGGAAATGAATGACAATTAGATTTAATTAATTTAATTTATTGGCCCTCTTTTCTTACATTTAGTCTGTACGGGTACGTAAATTGACAGTAGTGTCCGGCGACGCCTTTATAGAAATGCATAAAAAACATCAGGTTACAAAAGTACACTATAAAAAATTTCCATCCCGGGTTTAATCAAACGTTTGATTTTTAATGGAAGGAATGACCAGAGAAGAGTTTCAGAAGCAGGAGGATTTCAATGATGAGATGCTCCCTCATCTGGATGCGCTCTTCAACTTTGCACTGAAGCTTACTGCCAATAGTGATGACGCCGAGGATCTTGTCCAGGATACAATTGTAAAAGCATATCGTTTTTTCAGCAGCTATGAGAGGGGGACCAACGCAAAAGGATGGCTTTTCCGGATCCTGAAAAATTCCTACATCAACAACTACAGAAAAGCCTCCAAGCAGCCGCAGAGAGTGGATTACGATGAAATAGAGCCCTTCTACGAGAACATCAGGAGCGAGCAGTCCAATACCACCGACATGGAGCACACCATGTACGGACAGTTGATGGACGATGACGTGACGGGCGCACTGAGCCGGCTTCCGGAGGATTTTCGCACAGTTGTTCTCCTTTGTGACATAGAAGGATTCAGCTACGAAGAAATCGCCAACATGCTTGATGTGCCCATCGGAACCATCCGGTCACGTCTCCATCGGGGAAGGAACCTCCTCAAGGCCGAACTCATCGAATACGCCACACGGCGCGGCTATAACCGTGAAGGGTAATCCGGTTTCCTGCCATTGCCATCCATCGGAAACATCATCCGGAATGTCGTACCCTCGCCGGGCGACGTTTTATGGACATAGATTTTTCCCTTGTGATACTCCTCAACGATCCGGCGCGTCAGGCTGAGACCGAGTCCCCATCCCCGCTTTTTGGTACTGTAACCCGGATTGAAAATTTCCTTTTTGTGCTTTTTCTCTATCCCCTTGCCTGTATCGGTTACATCGATCACATAGTGGTTGTTGTGTTCGTGCGCTTCGATGTGCACCCTGGCATCGCTGTTCCTGGTATCAATCGCATCCAGTGAATTCTTGAGCAGGTTTTCAATCGCCCACGCAAACAGTTCCTGGTTGATCGGGATGCGCCTGTCTGACCGCACATCCAGCGAAAGGGTCACGTGCTTGCCGATCTGAGGCATGCGCCGCTCAAGGTACTCCATTACCTGGCGGATCAGCGGACCGACTCTCTTCGGTTTCAGTTCGGGGGTGGAACCGATCTTGTTGAACCGTTCGGCCACGGTCTGCATACGCTGCAGGTCGCTGTTGATTTCATGGGCAATCTGCAAGGTTTCCTGGTCATTGTTCTGCTCTTTGAGCAGGGCAAGCCAGCCATAGAGACTGGATAGCGGTGTGCCAAGCTGATGCGCCGCCTCGCGCGCCATGCCGACCCACAGATTGGACTGCTCGGTCCGTTTGATGCTGCTCAGACTCAGGTATCCCAGCCCCAGGAACAGGGCCAGCAGGCCAAATTGCACAAACGGAAAGTATTGCAGTGTACGGATGATGGCACTGTCACCGTAGTAGATATATTGCTCCTGGACCATCTCCCCGGCCCCCAGCTCGATACGGATAGGGTCATTGAGGGAGGCATATTCGGCTATGATGCGATCGTCCAGATCCCTGTTCCCGGTGTTGCGCGAGCCCAGGATGTTGCCCTCCTCGTCCACGACTATGGACGGGATCTCAAACCGGTTTTTGATGATCAGCTCGGAAGCGATGAAATCCAGAGAGGCATTGGACAGGTCCGATTCCGCCCGGTGAAGGGAACGGATCCAGCGGTTCTTGGCCATGTCATCGATTCCATCGTGGGTGGATATTTCCACCATGATGGCCGACAGCTCACTGCGCGTATCCGCATACAGCGGCTTGCTGTTGTATTCCATGGCACGCGCCCAGAGTTCCACGCCGGAATGCTCTTTTTCGCGGATTTTTTCGACCAGGTAGTGCGTGTAGGCAAAAGAGGCAATGGCAGTGACGATCAGGAAAAAGACCAGTGTGCCCTTGATCCGGTCAGAGGTACTGTTGAAAAACATGGTTTTCAGGCATTGATAGAGTATTGGATAACCTGCTTCGGTTGTGCTCCGGGCTGCGTTCTGAAAAACCTGCTGCGCAGATGCAGACCGGCCTCGCATCAGTGGCAACCAGCAGAGTGCACGGATGCCACATTGCTGCGCACACCATTACATAACGGACTGGGCGGAACCGCTATTTTTTACTTTCAGGCGGAAGCCTTGCGTTTTTTGTAGATCGGCGGAGCAGAGGAGACAATGGTATCCCTGGTGATGATGCAGCGCTCGACATTCTTCATGGTCGGGAGCGTGAACATGATGTCCAGCATCGCCCGCTCCATGATGGACCTGAGTCCCCGGGCACCGGTCTTCCGTTTCATTGCCTGCGAGACTACTTCCTGCAAAGCATCCTCTTCAAATTCGAGCTCCACCCCTTCCATCCGGAACAGCTTCTTGTACTGCTTGATGATCGCATTTTTGGGCTTCAGGAGGATGTTGATCATCGCCTGTTCCGAAAGCTCCTCCAGTCCGGAAATGATCGGAAGCCGGCCGATGAGTTCCGGTATCAAACCGAATTTCTGAAGATCTTCCGGCTCCACATGGGTGAAGATCTTCGGATCATCCTTGTCGAACTTGTCCTGGTAATCGGCGGTGAATCCCATATTGGATGCGGACAGCCTGCGGGAAATGATTTCGTTCAGCCCTTCGAACGCCCCGCCGCAGAGGAACAGGATATTGCGGGTGTCCACCGTGATAAAGCTCTGCTCCGGATGCTTGCGTCCGCCTTTCGGGGGCACGTTGGCCGTGGTTCCCTCCAGGATCTTGAGCAGGGCCTGCTGGACGCCTTCACCGGAGACATCCCGGGTGATGGACGGATTGTCGCCCTTGCGCGCCACCTTGTCCACCTCGTCAATGTAGACGATCCCGCGTTCCGCACGCTCCACGTCGTAATCCGCCGCCTGCAGAAGGTTTGAGAGGATGCTCTCCACATCTTCACCGACATAGCCCGCCTCGGTCAGCGCCGTGGCGTCGGCAATGCAGAACGGCACATCGATAATTCCTGCCAGCGTGCGCGCCAACAGGGTTTTTCCCGATCCGGTGGGACCGAGCAGCACGATATTGCTTTTCTCTATCTCGGCATCATCATCTTCGAACTCCGGACTTGAAATGCGCTTGTAGTGGTTGTAGACCGCAACGGAAAGGGTTTTCTTGGCATTCTCCTGATCGATGACATACTCATCAAGATAGGCCTTGATCTCCACCGGTTTCAGATCACTCTGGAATGGCTGCTTTCTCTCCCCCGGTGCCAGTTCACTTTTGACGATTCCGGAGGCATCGGTGATGCACTGGTCGCAGATGTAGACATTGGGACCCGCAACCATGCTTTTCACTTCATGGCTGGATCTGCCGCAAAAGGAACACCGGATTTTGTTTTCCTGATCACTCATATCTAAAAGGATACCGTATTTATGGAAATATACTACTTGATCGGCGCACGCTCAAGGACCTTGTCGACCAGGCCATAAGCAAGCGATTCCTCCGCGTTCATCCACTTGTTCCTGTCGGAATCGCGGACGATCTCTTCGGGGTCTCTTCCTGTGTGCCGGGCAAGGATATCACTGAGGGTCTGCTTGATCCGGATGATCTCGCGGGCTTCAATCTCAATATCACTGGCCTGACCCTGCGTGCCCCCCAGCGGCTGGTGGATCATGACCCTGGAGTTGGGCAGCAGTGTCCGTTTTCCCTTGGTTCCGGCGGCAAGCAGCACGGCACCCATGGAAGCGGCCATTCCCATGCAGATCGTGGCGATGTTGCACCGCACATGCTGCATGGTGTCATAGATGGCAAGTCCCGAAGAGACCACGCCACCCGGACTGTTAACGTACAGGTTGATGTCCTTTTCGGGATCATCAGATTCCAGGAACAGCATCTGCGCCACGATGCTGCTGGCAACGGCATCATTGATGGGCGTGCCGAGGATGATGATCCGGTCCTTCAGCAGTCGGGAATAGATGTCGAATGCCCGTTCTCCGCGACTGGTGGTCTCGATCACCATCGGGATGAGACTGTTTTGCGGCTGACTGGCGGAAAAACTGAGCTCGTCGAACAGGGGTTGCTTGAATTGGGTCATGAATCGCTCTTTTCGTTACGTTGTTCTTTCTTTTTATTCTGATAAGCTTCTTTGTCCAGTTCATTCAGGGTGACCTGGTCCAATA
>SKYW01000236.1 GCA_007127695.1 Balneolales bacterium
CTTCCTGGTGAATTTCCTTTCCCATCCCGTCATCACGGGATTCACGGCGGCAACGGCCCTGATCATCGCCTTCAGTCAGCTGCATCACCTGCTGGGCGTATCCATCGAAAGCTCAAAACACATCCACACGGTCTTGCTGCAGCTGTTTGATAAGCGAGCGGAAATCCATCCCGGCACGGCGCTGTTCGGGTTCGGTGCGGTCGCGCTCATCTACGCCATCAGGAAATGGCAGCCGCGCATACCCGGCGCCCTGGTCGTGGTGGTGATCGGCATTGTGCTGGTGGCGGTAACGGGATGGGATCAGCGGGGCATCCGAATCATTGGGGAAGTGCCGTCCGGACTCCCGTCATTCGCATTGCCCATGTTTGGCATGGATGCGGTCTACAATTTGCTGCCCATGGCGTTTGCCATATCGCTGGTCGGATTCATGGAATCCATTGCGGTGGCCAAATCCATCCACGCCCGTCATCGCGATTACCGGCTGGATGCCAACCAGGAGCTTGTGGCCCTTGGGTCTGCCAACCTGGGCGGCTCGCTGTTCCAGGCCTTCCCGGTGACAGGCGGGTTCTCACGCTCGGCCGTGAACGACCAGGCGGGGGCCAAAACCGGGATGGCAAGCATCATCAGCGCCCTGCTGATCGGCCTGACCCTGCTTTTCCTGACGCCGCTGTTCTACTATCTGCCCAATGCGGTGCTCGGGGCAATCATCATCACGGCAGTGATCGGTCTTATTGACACGAAAGAGATCCGTTTTTTGTGGGATACGCAGAAAGAGGACTTTGCTATGATGGCCATCACCTTCCTGGTGACTCTGTTGCTGGGAATCGAGGAGGGGATCCTGACCGGCGTAGTGGCCTCTCTGGGCGTGGTTATCTTCCACAGCAGCAAGCCGCACGTGGCGCGGCTCGGACAGTTGCCCGGGTCCCGGGTTTACCGGAACCTGTACCGCTTTGACGATGCTACGGAGCGCAAGGATGTGCTGGTCTTTCGCTACGATGCGCCTCTGTTTTATGCCAACGCCGATCATTTCAAGGAGACGGCGGAGTCGTTCATTGCGCAGAAAGGGCCGGAACTGAAACTGGTGGTGCTGGACGCATCCGGCATCAATTCCATAGATACCACCGGTATCCATGCGCTGGCGTCCTTTGAAAACGAATTGCGCGGAAACGGCATCCAGCTTCGCATGTCCGCGGTACACGGACCGGTACGCGATCTGCTGAAAAAGAGCAAATACTACAAATCCGAAGACGAGGAACGGCTGTCGCATATGGAAGTGCATGATGCCGTGGCGGCCTTTGACCAACACCGTGATCGCAAACCCAAGGGTGGCAATAAACAATCCGGGGAAGCCAGTGACACGGATGACACGTATGGAGCAGGAGATGTGACATGACCGGATTCCGGGATGATAAATACCGTGACGACCGTTATCTGCATACCAAAGAACCCAACCGGTTTTTGCCGGAATCCGTGGTGCGGGCATTGGCGCGGAATGAGTTGCAAAAACAGGATTTGTAATCCAACACAAATATCTATATATTTCATATATACTATATGTATATAACTTTATATTTAATTCATGGTACGAATCGATGCTTGATTTGAATACAGGTGTGCATAAGCTGGAGCGTTGCGCTTCGGTGCTGAAGGCGATTGCACATCCCATCCGAATAGCCATCATCGAACTGCTGGAAAAGCATGAAAAACTCTCGGTGTCGGAGATCCACGATCAGCTCAACCTGGAGCAGGCCGTTGCCTCGCATCATCTGGGAATCCTGAAAAACAAGGGTGTGCTGGTATCCTACCGGGATGGCAAGAACATGCTTTATGAATTGAAACACCGTCAGATCACGCAGATTATCGAGATCATGGAGCGCTGCAGCACGGTCTGACCTGATGTGGCGCTGAACGGTAACCGAATCGCTTTACGATGAACGGCAAGGATCTCTTTGATGACCCGCAGCCCGATGGCCCGGGCGGCACGTCCCGCTCGCAGCCGCTGGCCACGCGCATGCGGCCTGTTTCCGTGGAGGAATTTGCCGGACAGGAGCACCTGGTTGGCGAGGGCAAGCTGTTGCGCCGCATGATCGAAAGCGGCCGTATCGGCTCCATGATCTTTTACGGTCCGCCAAGCAGCGGAAAAACCACGCTGGCCCATGTCATTTCCCGTGAGATCGATGCCGATTTTGTGATCCTCAATGCGGTGCTGGACGGTGTCAAGGAGTTCCGGGAGGTGGTCCGGCAGGCCGGCGAACAGCGCAAGCTTTACCACAAAAAGACCATCCTGTTCGTCGACGAGATCCACCGATGGAACAAGGCGCAGCAGGATGCGCTGCTGCCGCACATCGAATCCGGACTCATCACCCTCATCGGGGCCACCACGCTCAACCCCTTCTATTCCCTTGTGGGACCGCTCCTCTCCCGGTGCCAGCTCTTCGAACTTCATCCCTTCGGCGCCGATGACATCCGCTTACTGCTCAAGCGCGCTCTTCAGGACAAAGAGCGCGGACTCGGATCCTACGCTGTCACGGTTACCGAGGAGGCCATCGACTATTTCACGGAGTATTCCGGCGGCGACATCCGACATGCCCTCAATGCCCTGGAGATGGCGGTGCTGACCAGTCCGGAGAGCGAGGATGGGCTCCGCCGGGTGGATGTGGACGTTGCCCGGGAATCCATCCAGAAGAGATACCTGCGTTATGACCGGACCGGCGACGAGCACTACCACTACGCTTCGGCCATGATCAAGTCGCTGCGCGGATCGGATCCCGATGCCGCCCTCTACTGGCTTACGGCGATGCTGGAAGGCGGGGAAGATCCCCATTTCATCTTCCGCCGCCTGCTTATCTTTGCTTCGGAGGATGTGGGGCTGGCCGATCCGCATGCGCTTGCCGTGGTCAACAGCGCCCACGACGCCTTCGAGAAATGCGGGATGCCCGAGGGGTTCTACTTCCTGTCCCATGCCTGCCTGCATCTGGCGCTGGCACCGAAAAGCAACAGCACGGGCGCTATCTTTGCAGTGGCCCGCGAGCATCGGGAACAGGGGACGAAGCCGGTTCCCGATCACCTGCGGGACAAAACCGCCAATGCGAAAAAGGCCCGCTACCTGGATGCGGACAATGCCTCGGACGACTACAAATATCCGCATGACTATCCGGAGCACTGGGTGGAGCAGCAGTACCTTCCGGACCGGCTGAAGTCAGCGCGGTGGTACAGACCCGGCGACCAGGGACTGGAAGCAAAACGCTCGGAGCGCCTGCGCCGGATCCGTGAGAGCGGGACAGCCGGGGTGGACAAGAGTCCAC
>SKYW01000223.1 GCA_007127695.1 Balneolales bacterium
CCGTGGCAATGATCTCACCGCCCGGGGCCACTGCCGCTGCCGCCCTCTCCGTCACCAGGCCTGTGCCGCATGCGGTCTCAAGTACCGTCTCCCCCGGCTTCAGATCAGCCATCTCAAGCATCCTGTCCTGTGCGGGTTTCAACTGCCGTTTCCATGAGTTCTCATAATATTCGGCGGCTTTATCCCAGCCGT
Organism: Balneolales bacterium; assembly: GCA_007127695.1. Taxonomy (GTDB): domain Bacteria; phylum Bacteroidota; class Rhodothermia; order Balneolales; family Natronogracilivirgulaceae; genus SKNL01. Next base: position 193 of record SKYW01000223.1, read on the forward strand.
ACCGTTGAACACGTCGTTGCAGATCCGGTTTCATGGCCTTACTGTGCTTTTAGGATTTTCGGTTTCTGTTGTCAGTCTTTTCGATGCTGGTACGACGGCAAGACACTCGCTGTAAATGCATTGCCTTGACGCTTCACGATGGCTTCACTGATGCTGCTGCATCCGGCTGTTCCCGGGTTTTCACGATGTTTACCGATCGTTTTACAGGGAGCGGCCTCCGGAAATCATCCAGTACCGGACTCAGCCGTTCCGTCTCTTCGACCACTTTCATGAGCTCGTCCCCAGGTGCGGGGCTTTCAATGCGTACCTCGTACCGCAATTCCTTGAATCCGGGCGGACGATCATCGATTCCGAGCATGCCCCGCGCATCCACATCCGATGCCACCGTGACTTCGATGCTGTCCAGCGGTACACCCATCAGGGCTGCCTGCTGAGAATAACCGATCGCCAGGCAGCTGCCCAACGCTCCACGCTCCAGTATGCCCGGTCCGGGACCCGCATCGTTGCCCCCTTCCCCCTTGCCAATATCCACCTGAAACTTCCAATGCTTGTGCGTCACTTCACATGTCGTACCATCCAGAAGCCGGATCTTCGTCTCAGCCGTGCTCTTACCCATTTCGGGACGCAGCAGTACGGCTTTGCGATTGCGCTCGTATGCTGTTTTCATGCCCTCACGTTGCCTGATGACTTCCCGCTGCTTGTTTGTATCTGAGCGCTTGTTTGTATCTGGGCGCTTGTTTGTTTCCGGGCGCATATTGATCTCTTTTTCAGCGATATCCATCACGCTGTATATTAGATGCAATCTATTGACCTACTTGCTGTTAATAGATTAATTTTATATCCTTCTAATAAGCATAAGCCAAAATCCGGAAGAAAAACTATCACGCCGGCTGACCGTTGCAACGGTTACACTCGCTCTGCTCCCTCGGCCGGAAAAAGACGAACGGGTTTACCCCGATGGAAACCGAACGGATCACACAGCTGCTGCAGGCACATGCTTCTGGCGACAGAAACGCGCTGAACCGCCTTATGCCGCTTGTGTATGATGAAATGCAGCGACTGGCACACAGACGGTTGCAGGCCGAACGTCCCGGCCACACATTCTGTACCACCGAACTGGTCCACGAGGCCTACCTCAAGCTGCTCGATTTCAATCGAATAAACTGGAACAACCGCACACACTTCTATGCCATCGCCTCGCAAATCATGCGCAATATCCTGGTCGATTACGCCGTGAAGCAGCAGGCGCAAAAGCGGGGTGGAAAACGCAAGCGGGTCACCCTCGGAGAGTCCGACGCCGCGACGGATACCAATCTGCACGACATCCTCAGCATCCACCAGGCACTGCAAAAACTGGAAAAAGTGGATGAACGCCAGGTCCGAATCGTTGAATGCCGTTTTTTCGGCGGACTCAACATCAAGGAAACAGCCGCATCCCTGGGAGTTTCGGAACCGACCGTCTACCGCGACTGGAAAATGGCACGGGCCTGGCTGAACCGCGAACTTTCAGAGCCAGAAAAAAGCCATTCCCATGGAACCTGAAAAACCGCAAGCATACTGGAGTCGACTGAAAAAGCTTTTTTCAAAAGCACTTGAGATGGATCCGCCGGATCGCGAACCCTTCCTCAAACGCGCCTGCAAATATGACCCGAAAATGCTTGAGGAGATCCGCTCCCTCCTGGCTGCCCACCAGGACGACGGACCGCTGGATCGAAACCCGGACTGCCTGCAATCCGGTATCCTGGACCGCGTCATGAACCGTGACTGGACCGGCACGTCCGTCGGACCCTATCGAATAATCCGGGTCCTCGGCCAGGGCGGAATGGGCAATGTCTATCTAGCCGAACGCTCCGACGGCCAATACCGGCAGCAGGTGGCGCTCAAACTCATGCAAACCGGCTTCACCACAGAAATCCAGATCCGGCGCTTTCTCTCAGAACGGCAGATCCTCGCCTCCCTGAACCATCCCCACATTGCCATGCTGCTTGACGGCGGCGTCACCACGGAAGGACAACCCTGGTTTGCAATGGAGTATGTTGAAGGCATCCCGATCGACACCTTCTGCCATGAGCATAAACTGTCCCTCCGGGACCGGCTCAGATTGTTCATATCCGTGTGTGATGCAGTGCAATTTGCCCATCAGAACCTGGTTATCCATCGCGACCTCAAATCCTCCAATATCCTCATCACTCGTGACGGCACGGTCAAACTGCTGGACTTCGGAATCGCAAAGGCACTGGAACAGAATCCGAATACGGTTGCCGACGAGACACCGGACACCCGAACCGGACTGATGCCCATGACACCGGCCTGCGCCAGTCCCGAACAAGTGCAAGGCGGACCCATGACCACGGCCTCGGATGTCTACCAGCTGGGTGTGCTCCTCTACGAACTGCTCACCGGAGCCATGCCTTTTGACGTATCCGGAAAATCACCTGCTGAAATCGAGCGCATCATCTGCGAAAAAGAACCGGCCCGGCCAAGCACGATCATTCCCTTTCTGGTGGATGACAAACGAAGCCTGAACCACGCTTCGGAGTCAGAACGCAATGCATCCGGCACAACATCCCGGCCCGTGTCAACAGAGCAACGGGATATCAGCAGGCAACTCCGGAAAAGACTGCGCGGCGATCTCGACAAGATCATCCTGAAGGCCATGCACAAGGAGCCCGTCCGGCGCTATGAGTCGGCCGGAAAGCTGGCTTCCGACATACGCCGATACCTTTCCGCGAAACCGGTCGCCGCACATCCCGACTCCAGGGTTTACCGCATACGGAAATTCATCCGGCGCCACTACATTGGCGTGGCCGCATCAGTAACCATTTTTCTAATGCTCATTACCGGCACCAGCGTGGCCCTCTGGCAGGCAAACCGGGCCAGCCAGGCCGCCCTTGCCGCACAACACGAAGCGGAACGCGCCCGCATGGCACTACTGAAGTCGGAGGAATCCCTTGCACGCGCCGAATCGTTGCACAACTTCCTTACGGACCTGTTCTGGGCGGCAGATCCCAACCGACCGCCGGACGAACTTCCGGGCACCCGCGAACTGCTGGAACTGGGTGCCGGGCAGGCTCTGGACAACCGGGCGGCACCTCCGGCAGTCCGTA
>SKYW01000028.1 GCA_007127695.1 Balneolales bacterium
TACGGGCCCGTATCTCGCCAAATCAGCCGCCCACTCTCTTCTTATAGTGGAACGAACCGGCCAGACCGGCAAATGTATATTAGCTTTTCAATATAACTGTTTTTTTTTGCCGGTTCAATTCCCGAAGAGAAATTCACCTGCTTCCGTGGAATGTCCGCACGCGGTTTTTCGTTTCTTCTTAACAACGATACCGGTAGTACAGAATAATCCATCAGTGCGGATCAACCAATCAACAAAGATCAAGCCAGCTGCGAGAATCAACCAGGCAGCACAGATCAAGTATGGTGCAAAGATCAACCCGATGGATTCCTGCCGGCGCAGGGCGAGAACGCATATCCTCCCATTATCATATACTACCTCTTACACCACATCATATCCCGCCATGATCAGGCCGTTTATCTTCTTATTGCTCATTGCCGCATTTCCGTTGCTTCCGGCAGCCAACGCATCCACCCACGGCGATCCGCCTGATGACAGTGCAAGGTCCGTCTTCGAAGAGCTGGACCGGCGCCGAAGCAATGCCGAGTTTGAAACGGCCTCGATGACCATGACCATCCACAATGCACGCGGACGAACACGCACCCGGGAATTGCGGACCTGGGACATCCACCGGGAAAACGCAACCAAACAGCTGGTATTTTTCGAGGCGCCTGCCGACGTGCGCGACACCGGACTTCTTACCGTAACCGAGAACGGCGATGAGACCCAGCGTGTGCACCTGCCGGCCGTCGGACGCGTACAGTCCATCGGCGCATCTCAGCGGAGCGACCGCTTCATGGGCAGCGATTTTACCTATGAGGACCTCGGACAGCAGAACCCGGATAATTTCGATTTCACGGAAATGGACCGGGATTCGGAGCGCATTCTTCTGGAAGCCGTGCCGCGACGCGAAAGCCAGTACGCACGCATCCATTTCCACATCGACCCGCAGGATTATATCCTGTTGAAGGCCGAGTATTTCAACGATGACGGCGAAATCTTCAAACGGCTGGAACTGGACGAGTACCAGAATGTGTCCGGCGACTTGTGGCGGCCCTATTACATGGTCATGTTCGACCTCGAGAACGGGCGCAAAACCGAATTGCGCTGGAAAGAGCGTACGTTTGACGAGCCAATCCCCGACGATTTCTTCACCGACCGGCAGCTTCGACGGGGCATCCCCCGCTGATCATTATTTCTGCTCCTGTGCCTGCTTCGGGCGGACGGTGAGCACCGGTATCTTGGCCCATTGCACCACCTTTTCGGATGTGGATCCCATGAACAGGTGTGAAAGGCCGCTACGGCCATGTGTGGCGATCACGATCATATCGGCATGCTGCTCGGCATAGTCGACAATTTCATAATGCGCGGAAATGCCGCGCACACGCTCAACATGGAACGGGATCTTGTACTGCTCGTCATCGCGATCCAGATGAAGGAACAGCTCGTCACCCTCAATCGGGCTGATCTGCAGCCCGGCTTTCGGCCGCTCAGCAAAGAAGTCGTGGACTTTTTTTGCCACCTTTTTCCGGAATTTGCGGATGGCGTCGTTTTCTGCGTTCTGATCCTCCTCGGGCTCGGATCCGTGGAGTTCGTTGACGTTGAACAGGGTGATGCGTGATTTCAACCGTCCGGCCATGATGGCAGCCGGCAGAATGGCCCGCATCGAAAATTTCGAGAAATCGGTGGGGACCAGGATGTTCTGGGTGATCTCCGGCATCACCGATCCCGAGACGGAAAGCACCGGAATCCTGCTGTGACGGATGACCTTCTCGGTGACATGGCCGCGGATGATCTTGTCCGCATGCAACCCCTGGGCGCCCATCACAATGAGGTCATAACGCTCCTTGTGCGCATGTTCCAGAATGATCTCATAGGCCTTGCGGCCGATTTTGACTAGCGGCTCACCCCTGTGCTCCTCGGAGAGATGGTCCTCCATCTCTTTACGCACACTGTCATGCGCATGCTCCATAATCTGTGGGTATACGTCATTGTCCAGCGAAAAAGGATAGCCGAGTTTTTTCATATTTTCCTGCAGGTACTTTATCGTCGGGACTATGTTGATCATATCCACCTTGCCGCCAAAGAACCGCAGTAAATGCTCCGCGTAAGAGTACGCCTTCCGCGAACCGTCAGAAAAGTCCGTGGGAACCAGAATCCGATTCAATTTTTTCATACTCGCCCTCTGTTCTGAAATATCTACAGGTATCGGTTTATCTATTGACAATATAGTATTTATCCCGTCCGATTTGAACCGGATATTCTTCGCTCTGACTACTGATATTGAGCGGATTTCGGGGGATGGGTTGTTTTCTTCGGGATGGACGGGCCGTGACATAAGGACGTGAACGAGCCTTGACGTCAAGATATGGGAGAGCCGGGCCTTCAGGGCACGGATTCGTATCACCGCCAGGGCATGGACGGGCCTCGCCGTCAGGGCAATCCGGTACCGTGCGGGTCTTTACTGCGGGAAAGACGTCCGAGCCAGCCAACGAGCAGGAAACCGACCACCATGGTCCCCACTCCGCCATAGAGCGACTGCGCGCCCTTGCGAAGGCGATCGTCACCGGAGGGCGAGATCCAGTCCGGCCAGTACGGTGAGCTGCTGATCAAGCGCCGCCGCACATGGACGACTTCCACTTTCTGATCCGAGGGCGATACGCCCGGATTCACTACCGGTCCGAGTTCCCAATACTCCGGACGCCTGCGCTCCGGCTCCTTTCCCGCCACCTGACGGTCTCTCAGCTCCTGCACGCGTGGGTGGTCCAGCGGCAGCACCTGCGAATCCGCGATTTCAACATATTCGCGCTCCTGATAAGGCCAGATCACGTACAGGGATCCGGCCATGAATCCGACCAGCAAACACAGTGTGAGGATATGGTAGCGTTTGATCAGCCACGACAGCAGGCGCACAAAAAGGACCAGTCCCACCACCATTCCCAGCCCGAACGGGATAAGCACCGACATGGCTTCCATGGTGCGGTCGGTCCCCAGCAGCGCGATGTTGCCCAGGATGTACTCATACTTTCGCAGGATCAGCAGGATGAACGAGCCGGAGATGCCCGGTAGCACCATCGCCGTAATGGAGAGGCTGCCGCTGAGGAAGACGAACAACATGGTTTCCGGGGTGTCGGTGGGTACCAGCGTGACGATGCGGAAACCGATGGCGGCTCCTGCAACCACCGTGAGCAACTCCCGCCATCCCACATCGCCGATCGCTTTGAGCAGCAACATGATGGAGCCGGCTATCAGTCCGAAAAAGAGTCCGTAGATGCCTTCGGGATGGGTATGCATCA
>SKYW01000265.1 GCA_007127695.1 Balneolales bacterium
CGGCCGAACATACGCCCCTGTTCACCTGGCTCTCCTGGCCGATGGTCCCGCTGCTCAGCCTGCTGCAGATACCCGATGCACACGCCGCCGCGCCGGCGACACTGGTCGGTTTCGCCGACATGTTCCTTCCTGCCGTACTTGCAGCCGGAATAGAGAGCGACCTCACCCGATTCGTAGTAGCCGCACTTTCGGTCAGCCAGCTCATCTACATGTCCGAGGTCGGCGCGCTCATCATAAAATCGAAAATACCGCTGAATTTCTGGGAGCTGATCGTCATTTTCCTGCTGAGGACGCTGGTCACCCTGCCCATCATCGCACTTATGGCTCATCTGCTCTTTTTCTGAGCACGGATTTCTGCTTCTACCTGCTTCGCAAAACACAACAGTTCATGAAACCTTTTCCGGCAGCTATTGTTTATGTGACTGTTTCAGCTATACTTTACCTTCATCCACATCTAAAATTAACATACACCTGTACAGTCATGAACGCAATTTCAAACAAACCCCTTTCCAATATCATGCTGGTGCCGTTTTTGGCCAGCTTGCCGATCATCCTGGTGGCAATTCTCTTCTCAGCACCGACTGCCTCGGCGCAGGATGGCTACCAGGAACCGCAACACCGGCTCAGCCCGGTCGTGATCGAGCGGACCATGGTAAATGATACCTACATGAAAGTTGTCTATGGACAACCCTGGCAAAGAGGCCGCACCATTTTCGGGGAGCTTGTCCCGTTCGACCAGGTATGGCGAACCGGCGCCAACGAGGGCACCGAAATCTTCTTCCAGTCCGATGTTACCTTCGGCGGTGAGCACGTTCCGGCCGGACTCTATACCATCTTCACCATTCCCGGTGAGGCCTCCTGGACCGTCATCCTGAACGAGGAACTTGGACAATGGGGTTCGCGCCGCCATAACGCCGAACACGATGTTGTTCAGGTGGATGCTCCCGTCTCCGCAACCGATGAACCGGTGGAAGGATTTTCCATCCGTTTTCTGGAGGATGAAGGAGACGCCGATGTCCGAATGCAGATCGCCTGGGAACAGACAGCCGTTTCCGTGCCGATCTCCGTACGTTGATGCCGGAGCCGGACACACACCGGTTTTTGCTGACCAATTCCAGACTCTGAGACTGTCCGTCCAAATGACTGTCAGAGTTCCATCGGGATGGCCGCGAGAGTAGTCTTTGGAGGCCTTTGGCCCCAATCCCTCGCGGCCCCTGGACACTCATTTGACAAGTGTCATTTTGTGCGTTTTGACAAACGATCCAGCCTGGATGCGGTAAACGTAAACACCGCTGGCAAGCTGCGAGGCGTCAAATGATACGGTATGGGATCCGGCCGGCTGCGTGCCATCCACCAGTGTGACAATCCGCTGTCCAACCACATTGTACACCTCGAGACGCACCTTGCTGTCGACCGGAAGATCGAACCGGATGCTGGTCTTCGCGTTGAACGGATTGGGATAGTTTTGCTGCAGACGGAACGCATCCGGAATATCCGACAACTCCCGCCTGTCAGATTCGCCGGTCAGCACCGCCTCCAGTGACTCCCACGCACCCTTGTACGGGGCATCGGTGTTCCGCGGATTGCCAAAGATATCGGTGCTCACGGACGGGATGTATGTTCCTGCCAGCAGGTTGTCCCCTTCGGACTCCTCCGCCAGCCGCAGGTCCCGATCCGACCGGTAATACACCCCAACGGCCCTCGAATTGTGATCCGCATCGGACAGCTCACACCAGCGCGACATCTCCGGCGCATTCTGGCCCTCGTACCAGCCCACCAATGCCTGTCCGGCCACATCAATGTTGTTGCTGTGCACACTGCGCAGATTGCCCACGTGCCAGCGCCATCCATAAGCGTTCAGCCTGTCGTGCCGGTTGGTCATCAGGTTGTTGATGATGTAGTAGTTGGCCGGCTCCTCATCCGGCGTCACATTTTCCCATCCGATGACCGCCGAGTGCCCGGTCTGGCCCGTCGACCCGAGATACATCGTGTTGTGCAGGAAATTGTACCGCTCGCCCTGCCCTTCGCGGTGGATCCCGATACCATACACCCGGCTTGCAGAACTGCTGCCCCGGTTCACAAAATCGTCCGTGACGCTGATCATGTTGTTTATCAGGCTGATGGATCCCTCGTTCTGGTTGATGTTCACCCCGGCCGCATAGCGCGGTGTGGATGCGTTTATCCCCAGCATCCGGATCTGGTTGGCGCGAACCATGGTCCCGCGCGTGCCTGCCAGATAGATCCCGGCATACCAGGCCGGATCGGCATGATGCCCGGTGATATCAATCAGATTGTCCTGATACGTGTTGCTTTCGGTGTAAAAGGTGGTGATACCCCGATGGCTGGCCACAATGTGGCTGCCCGTCACATTGGCACGGACCCGCAGTATCGGATCCCTGTTCCCCCAAAGCCGCACACCGTCCCGGAACGGATGCTCCAGGGAGCCGATCCGCAATCCCTCCAGCATGATATACTCCGGAACCACCGTCGCCGCATCATCCCGGCGCACCTGCACCCCTACCGTATTGGAATGCGGACCAAACTCATGGGCGATATCAAGATTCCGCAACGCCACATGGCGGCTGCTGCCGACAATCCAGATTGCCTGTCCAGCCTCTGCATCCTCCATGGTGAACGTCAGCCCGCGCTCCCCGCCTCCGTCAATAGTCACATGCGAGGTATTTTCGATCAGCACCGGATGGACAATGCGGATTGTCACACGCGATCCGGCCGGCTCCAGTGTCATGCGCAGGCTGCTGGACAGATCCTCCCGGTTCAGATGCAGCTGCGCTCCGGTCTCGTCAAGGTCCTGGTGGATGAGGAAACGGAACGGACCCTCCGCCCCGTTGGCATTCAGGTCGGTAAACGCTTCACCCAGTGAGTCGTATCCCTTGTCGTGATCGCCCTGCGGGATGTGATAGTCGCCGACCAGCGTCGGTGCCAGGGTCGGTTCGGGTTCGTGGACACCCATGTAGGGGAATACGGGATGGCGCTGGTTGCCAAGAATATCGGTCGTGACTTCGGCCACGCTTCGACCGGTAAGCGCCACGTCGCCCCGGGACAAATCATCCAGCAGCAATTCCGTGTCGCCGGTAAATTGAACCGGCACCGTTTCGGTACGGTCGTCACCGGTCAGCAGCCCCATCTGTTCGGCGCCGGCGGCAGTATGGCCGTTGATCCAGCCCGAAGGGGCGTCCACGGTCGTAAACCAGTTGTTGGCGCGGGCGGACCAGCTCAAATCCCCATCCAG
>SKYW01000105.1 GCA_007127695.1 Balneolales bacterium
ATCATGTACGTGGCCAGGGAGCCGTCCTGTGTGAAACTGAGTCCGGCCAGGGATGTGGTGCCATCCTCGGAGAAGGAGTTGGGATCCAGGAAAATCTCGGCCTCGCCGCCCGGCTCCGAAGAGCGATAGATCACCGAGTGGTTCTGGAGGCCGTCATTCCGGGAAAAGTAGTAATAGTCGCCATACTGTGTGGGAGCACTGAGGCGTTCGTAGTCCCAGTCATCGGTGAGCCGTTGCCGGATCTGGTCCCGAAAGGGGATCTGTTCCAGAAAGTGGAACGTGACCTCGTTTTGTGCCTCGACCCAGGCGGCTGTTTCGTCGGACATGTCATCTTCCAGCCAGCGGTAGGGATCGGCAACCCGGGTGCCGAAATACTCATCCACCACGTCGCCGCGGAGGGTTTCGGGGTATGGGAGCAGTGATACGGATGCGGGATCGGTTTCTGCGGCGCTTGTGCCGTTTTTCGCGGTTGCAGCAGCAGGATCGGATCCGGCCCCTGTTTCCGGTGTTGCGTTTTGGCTGCTCTGGGAATGACTGCAGCCGGATACAAATGACATAAGCACAAAAAGGATCAATAATGTTTTCATAGAACTGAAATAAATGTGAATGCTGAAATTCAAGATGTATAACATCCATTTGGGCAATTTAATTTACTGAAATCGGCTTCTTCTGCAAAAATTTTGAATGGCCATATCCGCAGCGGGATTTTCCAGCTCCTTTGCCTTGTACAGATCGCGGCATCCGTGGTACCAGTTTCTATCTTTGATGAGTATGAGCCCGCGCATAAGCCAGGCCCTGGCAAAGGTGTTGTCGATTTCGATGGCTTTGTTGTAGCAGTGGTATGCCTCAAGCCGCCAGCGCATCTCTTCGTAGGAGCGTCCCGCATACAGCCAGGCACCGGCATGCTGCGGCTCGGATTTAGTCACATTCTTGAAGTGCCTCAGTGCCACCGGGTAATTGTCCTGATAAAATTCCAGAAACCCTCTGGAAAGGTTGCTGGCGGCGATATTGGTGACATATTGAAGCATGGAGTCGATGTACGCCGGATCCAGTTTTCCATCCTTTTCAAGATAGGGGAATATGTAGCGCAGGAAATACCCGGAGCCAATGGTGGGATTGACCATCATGACCTTGTGGAACTCTTCCAGTGCGACGGTGTGCAGGCCGTAATCGTTGTAAATGAGCCCGCGAAAGTGGTAGGTCTGATAAATTTGGGGATGCTGCACGGCCAGTTGATTGAACAGCGCCAGTGCCTGCCGGTCATTTCTGCGGTAGTAGTGGATACGGCCATGGAACAGCGGCACCAGTGCACAGTCAGGTGCCATGGCTTTGATTTGAAGCAGCATCACCTCGGCATCTGTCCAGCGTCCGTTTTTGAGGAGCTCATCGATCTCTTCAAACGGCTCTTCATACGGCTTGCACGGGGCCAGGCCGGGATGGTCGGAAATCCATCCATCCAACAGTGGGTTCTGGGTGGCATTGGCATGCGGGATCCGAAACCCGGACAGTATCAGGATTGCCACGAGCATGCAAGAAGCACGCAAGACGTATCTGTGAATTGCGTTCGGCATACGGTTGGTCATAAAATAACAATGCAGCAAAACGACTTGCTGCTAACCGTACATTACCAAGGATTTGGATTACCGGCAAGCCAAAATCGTAACGAAAAGCAGTTGCGCGTGCTTAACGGCTGTACGCGGTGGCTCTGTCCGGCGGCTGTAGGCGGCGGTTGTGTCGGAAGACTGTGCCCAACGGCTCTTAACCGGTGGTTCCCAGACCGCCGGCAATGGCGTTCAGCACCAACAGCATGTCGGGCAGCATTTCGTCGGCGCGCGCGTCATCGCCATCCTCCCGGAAGGTGCGCCATTTTTTCAGCTGCCGGATCTGCATCCGGTGCAGGGGACGCAGGTGTTCGTTCCGGAAACCGATCATGGTGTACATGCGGGGCCGGCGGGATCGCAGCTCGTGTCCATACAGCAGCTCAAGCATGTTCCGTGTGCGGTGAAACTCGCCGGTGATCTGTTCCAGGTACTTTCCGGCGAGCGACTGGTCCTCCATCAGACCGGAGTACCACTCCATGATCTCCGTATCGGCAAGCGCAATGGCCGAGGAGGCATTGGTGATGATGTAGCGGAACGGCATGAACTCGACGGCATGCGTTTTGAGGACGTCAAAGGAATCGGGATCTTCATCGCGGAGTTTCTCCAATGCACTCCCAACGCCATACCAGCCGGTCAGGAAAAAGCGGGACTGGCTCCAGCTGAATACCCAGGGGATGGCGCGAAGATCCTCAAAGGTTCGTTTCCCGGTGCGGCGGGCCGGACGCGAACCGATGCTGCTGGATTCGATGATGTCGATTGGAGTGACCTGGGAGAAGAAAGAGACGAACATGTCCGATCTTACCAGCCCCTTGTAGCTTTCCAGGCTGTAGTCGTAAACCCGGGATACCACCGGTTCTAGCCGATCGTAGAGCTCCCGGGTGGTGATGGTGCCGCCAGAGGATTTTGTTGCTATGACATCGAAAGCGCCGAGGGTCAGTCCCGCCGTGCCGGCCTGAAGCAGCTCCAGGTTATAAAGAGCCGTAATCCTGTTGGCATATTTCTGCGATATCACTTCGCCCTGTTCGGTAAGGCGCATATCGCCGCGTATGGTATCGGACGGCAGCCCGGCAATGAATCGGTGGGTTGGCCCGGCGCCACGGCTGATGGTGCCGCCCCGACCGTGGAAAAAGCGGATGCGTATCCCATGTTTTTGTCCGACTTCGCTTAGTTTACGCTGGGCTATGTTGAGGCTCCATAGACTGGCCAGGATACCACCGTCCTTGTTGCTGTCGCTGTAACCGACCATCACTTGCTGATGAATATCCAGGTCCGGGGAAAACGTTGTTCCAACTCCGGCATCGGTCAGGTTTGAATTTGCCCGGTTCGAACCCGTCTGGTCCGGGTCTGACTTTGTTGCATCAGTCTGTCCGGAGTTTTGTTGGATGATATCGGAGTCTTGTTGGACGCTATCGGATCCGTGACTGCGGGGAGAGGATGATTCGTCGATTTTCGGGAGCAACAGGTCGCGGGTGACAGCATGTCCCCCGGATAATTCTTTCTGCAGCATCAGGCTTCGTCGTGTCACGGGGTGACTCAAAAACGCATCCAATATCCCTGGGCCGCGCTCCAGATCTTCAATGGTCTCAAGCAGCGGCACCACCGGGAAGATGCAAGCCATTCCGTCTTTGCCGGAGA
>SKYW01000296.1 GCA_007127695.1 Balneolales bacterium
GTCAACTTCTTCGACAACGCCGAGGGCTACTACCTGGGCAAATCCGAAGAGGTGATGGGCGACATCCTCAAGCGCTCGGGATGGGATCGCACCACGTTCCTGGTCTCCAGCAAGGTGTTCTGGGGCGGCGACAAGCCCAACCAGACCGGCCTGAGCAAGAAGCACGTCCTGGAAGCGTGCCACGCCGCATTGCGCCGGCTGCAGGTGGACTATCTGGATCTGTTTTTCTGCCACCGTCCCGACAAGAACACGCCCATGGAGGAGACCGTCTGGGCAATGCACCAGCTCATCATGCAGGGCAAGGTGCTGTATTGGGGTACCTCCGAGTGGAGCGCCCAGGAGATTATGGAGGCCGTCGCCGTCGCCCGGCAGCACAACCTGGTTCCGCCCGTCATGGAACAGCCGCAGTACAACATGATCCACCGAGACAAGGTGGAGGTGGAATTCCACAAATTGTACCGGCCGGATGTGGCCGGACTCGGCACCACCATCTGGTCGCCGCTGGCATCGGGACTGCTGACCGGCAAGTACAACGACGGCATCCCCGAAGAGAAAACACGCCTGAAAGAGGAAAACCTGGATTGGCTCAAGGAGGTTGTGCTAACGGATGAGAACATTGCCAAGGCCAGGGAGCTTACAGTGCTGGCAGGTGAGCTGGACACGTCGCTGGCACGGCTGGCCATCGCCTGGTGCCTGAAGAACCCGGATGTCAGCACCGTCATACTCGGCGCGAGCAAGGTCCATCAGCTCGAGGAAAACCTGAAGGCGGTCGACGACCTGGAGAAAATCGACGACAGTGTGATGGAGCGCATCGAGGAAATCCTGCAGAACAAGCCGAAACATCCGGCCTTCTGAGAAGGAAATCCCCAGGGACCGCTGCAATCATCTTAGCGCAAAATCGGAATTGCAGCAACAAAGCGTGCGTAAATGCGTAATAGGAAAAACGCAACGTCAAGTCATCACTACGTGTCATGCAGCGACTGGCATCCAGATTGTTCCTGATCCTCCCGCTCATCGGATTGCTCCTGCTTTCCGGGCTGACGACCATGCCGGACGTCCAGGCACAGTCGCGCACCGAAGAGGCCAAGGACCGCCTGGACGGCAAAAGCGATGAGCCGCCGATCGTCCGTGCCGCGCGCATCTTCCTGCACATCGGGATCGATGTGATGCCGACGTTTTTCTATTTCCAGCCACTTTACGCCGACGAGCCTCCGCTGCGCTACAATCGCTACCCCTACCAGAACCCGAATTACAACGGAATCCGGAATTTTGCGGATGACGAAGGCCGTGGCGGACTCTGGGACGTTCAGGCCACGTTCTCCCTGCCGCAAACCTCATGGGCCATGCAGCAGGCCTCGGCCAGGGTCAAGCGCAACATCCGCTACTGGAGCCTTATCGCCGGATACGAGTACCTGAAGGAAGCCGGGGCGCCTTACCCCATCCACCAGTCCGAATTCCTGTTCGAGCGCAAATTCCGCTTTCTGCCGCAAGGCGACGGCGGATTCCAGTTCGGCCTGCGCACCCTTCATCTGGACGGCGACATCTACGCCGGTCCCGATTTTGGCGTGAACCTCGAGATCTTCCCGTGGCGGCCTTTCTCGCTGGCCTATAACGCAAGCTGGACCTACACCACGTTCGCTGACGTCATCAACCAGCAGCTCGACTTCGGCATTCACATCGATGCTTCGCGCGTCTTTTTTCGCTACCGCTGGCTGGATATCGGCGGGGTGAAATTCGGCACGTTCACCGCCGGCGCGGGTTTCTACTTCTGATACGGCCCGGTAAATCCATCCCGTCAAATCTGGTCGGGTGACCACCGGCGGGGGTGAGGGGCACCCCACCCCCGAAAAATCCGTTTTGGCCGCAATGGGAGCGTTTAATCCCCGATTGTCAGGAGCGTTTAATCCCCGATTGCCTTGCGGATGCGGTTCAGAAGCGCCTCCACGGCTTCGTCGCTGTCGGAAAACGGTTCGATGGCAATCTCGGAATACCTGTTCAGGTCCGCCATCCTGAATCGATCGTACAGATCACGCCCCATCTCAGTGTAATTTTCCCGATAGTGGATGAGATTATCAGTTTTCGGCAACGGCGCGTCCTCGGGACGGATACGGTGCAACAGGTACAATGTGCCGTGAGTGGTCGGATCCGGGCTTGGAAGCTCGTCGGGACGCATCCAGCGAACCCGGGCATCGGGCGCATAGTGGGTGTATTTCATGCCGGGGCTGCGCGGGGTATCACCGCTCATACCGGTCAGTTTGATGGAATGGGTGGATATGAGGCGCACCGGTTGGCGCAGCTCCTGCTCGAGCTCGGACTGTGTGATGTGACCCGGTCGCAGAATCGTGTAGGGCCTGATGGAAAGGTCCAGGACGGTGGATTCAAGCCCGTATTGACACGATCCACCCTCAATCACAGGGATCTCGGACCCGAAATCCTGTCGGACATGCTCGGCGCGGGTCGGACTGGGCCGGCCTGACGTGTTGGCGCTCGGCGCGGCAATGGGTCCGGCTTCCTCTATGAGCCGCAATGGAATGGGATGATCGGGCATGCGGATGGCAACGGTGGGGAGTCCGGCCGTTACGATATCCAGCACCTCCGGACGCTTAGGCAAAATCAGCGCCAGCGGACCCGGCCAGAAGCGCTCCATCAGCCGGTGCGCATCCTCCGAAATATCTGCTGCCAGCGTTCCGGCCATGTCGATCGAATTGACGTGCACAATCAGGGGATTGTCCGGCGGACGGCCTTTGAGTTCAAAGATCCGTGCCACGGCATCGGCATTCCATGCATCCGCGCCAAGCCCGTAAACAGTCTCGGTCGGAAAGGCCACAACTTTCCCCAGCCGGATCTCTTCGGCGTACTGACTCAGTGATATGTCGGGTTTGGTCTCAATCATGTTGGATGCAAATCATGTTGGATGCAAATCTGTTGGCTGTAAATCTCATTCGCTACTACACATCAGGTCGTAAAGGTACACATTCGTACTGATATATCTAATAACGAGTTCCGGTTTAGTAACCAGTTCCGGTAGTTGTCTGATCCATGCTTTCGCTGGTTCCTGTGCCGGAGCGATCGTTCGATTGCAGCGCCGGATCGGGTTGCAGACCCCGCAGGAAATCGAGCGCCGCCTGCGGACCGGCAATTTCCGTGATCACAAATCGCACCGTTTTGTCCTTCTGGACCAGTTGATACCGGCCGGGATAGGCTGATTCGAGTTGATTCATCAGATGTTGCA
>SKYW01000161.1 GCA_007127695.1 Balneolales bacterium
AGGCAAATGTCCGGAGGCCGTGGGAAGACGAAAACTTTATAGAAATCAGCGAAATAGCGGATTATTTCAGGGAAAGTGCCACCAACTGGAATGATTCCATGATTTCACTGCTTGAGCAGCTGCTGAAAAATGTCAGCTGGCAGGAGGCGCTTGCACGGGCTGTAGCTTTGATAAACGAAGGCAAATGGGTCGAAAACTATCCGGGCGCATGGCTCAGGAACAGAGCTGCAAATTTATGGCCGACCCAGAAAAAGTCCATTGCACAGGCGCTCTATCTGTTGGAAAGGCAAGGCAGCGTACTCATGGCCGATCCGACAGGTTCCGGAAAGACGCGAATGGGTGCCCGGTTGCTGGAGGCCCTCTTGCAACGGCTTTGGGTACAATCAGCTCAATACCGTGCCAACTATCAGATTATCTGTCCGCCGCTTGTGATTGACACCTGGAAACGGGAACTCGGCCATCTGCAGCAATCTATGGCAGAACCGGTTTCCCATGGCATGCTCAGCAATCCTGAAAATCAGAAATCCTCGGAGGTGCTCAGCAATATTCGCAATGCCCATATACTTCTGGTGGACGAGGCGCACAACTATTTGAACAAGGCCTCCACCCGCAGCAGGTCCATAGTGATAAACAGGGCTGATCATGTCATTCTCTTCACGGCAACGCCGCTGAATCGAAGAAGCGAGGATCTGCTGCGTCTTGTGGAAATTCTGGGTTTGGACAACCTCAGCGATGACGCTTACAAAACGTATAAGGAGTTGCTGAGCAGCCGTGAAGCAAAAAGCCCGGAAAAAATGGAAGGGTTAAGGGACTATGTGCATCGCTTCATGGTCCGGCGTACAAAAAAGGAGCTGAATGAGGCCATTTCCCGTGAGCCGGAGGCCTACTGGGATGAATTCGGGAACAAGTGCCGGTATCCGGTAAATATCCCGAGAACGTACAAAACAGAAGAAACCCGGGAAGATATTGCACTGGCGGAACGAATTGAAGAGCTGATTCGGGGGCTGAAAGGCATCGTGTACCTGTCCAACCTGAAAGCCGATGCCTACGATCGTTTTTCAGAAGAAAGAGAGCGGGCTTTTCTGAGAAAACGTCTTCATATGGGGCCCGCACTCACGCGATACAACATCCGGAACATGCTACGCTCAAGCCGCGCGGCCCTGGTGGAGCATCTCAGGGGCACGGAAGCCGTGAAAACCCGGTTCGGTATCCAAACTTACAAAAAAAACGATACCGGGAACATAATTGGCCGTATCCGGAGTCTGCAAAAAAGCAAACCGGCAACCAACTTGCGTATTTCCCTGCCGGAATGGATGCGTCATACGGATCAGTGGCAAAAAGCCTGTGATGAAGAGATCGGGATTCTTGAGAAAATTGCCTCTTTGGCAGAACAGATGAGTGACAGCCGGGAGACAGGGAAGGCCGTCATGGTCGCAAAACTGATAGCGTCAGACGGAATGATCCTGGCATATGATACGGCGCTTGTTACCCTGCATGTAATCCACCAGAAGTTGTGTGATATGGGACTCCGGGAGCAGGCGATGGTCGTTACGGGTAGCACCGGCAATACCAAAAAGCTGCTAAAAAAAACCTTCGCGCTTCAGGCCGGTAGTATCCGGATGGCGGCATTGTGCAGTGATGCCCTTGCGGAAGGGGTGAACCTGCAAAGGGCATCGTCGGTAATTTTTCTTGATATGC
The DNA here is from genome assembly GCA_007127695.1 of Balneolales bacterium. GTDB lineage: Bacteria > Bacteroidota > Rhodothermia > Balneolales > Natronogracilivirgulaceae > SKNL01. The sequence continues at coordinate 1,699 of SKYW01000161.1, forward strand.
CAACAGTTATCCGGGTGGCAGAACAGCGGATCGGACGCGTGGACCGCATGGATAGTCCGCACAAAAAGGTTACCATATACTGGCCTGACGATTCCGATGCATTCCGCATGAAAACGGACAGGAACTTTTACCACAGGCACCAGCTGGTCGAAGATCTCATAGGAAGCAATATCTCGCTTCCTGAACGCATTGGGGGTCATATGGAGAGTTTTTCCGAGGAGACGCTGTCCACCAGTCAGATTATCACGGAATTTGAGAAACACCAGAAAGAGGAAAAATCGTGGGAGGGGTTTGAAGATGCTTTTTCCTCATTGCGGAACCTGGTTTATGGAGACCGACCGATAATAGATCCGGAACTGTACGAATCGATAATCAAAACAGAGGTAGAAGAAGGTGCATGGGTCAGCATCGTAGGTTCGAAACACCCATTTTTATTTGCGGCTGTTCAGGGGTCAGTTGGTTCGGCCCCGTACTGGGTGTTACGCAAGGCAAGCGGCGAACACCAAAAGGACATCAACAAGGTTGTCCAGGAATTGCGGCAGCTCTTGCCGGATTCAGTCACCCAGGATCCGTGTGACGAGACGGACAAGCTTGTCAAAGACCATATGAGATGGCTTTCAAGGCACGAAATGGAGATGCTGCCCAACAAGAAGAAAAATGCCATTGACCAGATGCGGTTTCTGCTGCCAAAGTGGTTGAAGATGGATGATGCTCTGGATTCGGACTGGAAAAACCATGTAAAAAAGCTGAACGACCTGGTGTTTCATCCGGGAAACGCTCAAGGTCGTGGTATCGATGACGGCATATCGCTGCCCGATGGTGTGGACTGGTACGAACTGGCAAACAGATGGCTGGATGTCGTTCAGCCGAAGCTTATCCATTGGATCGAACGTGAGAGAAAAAATCGCAAGTACCAGGATATCAGGTTGAAAAACATCAACAGATATTTGCAAAAAAATCCGCTGCAAACGGATGAACTGCAGCATATTTTGGCGGGCTTGCCGGTACTTGAACCGGTGGACAAGCGAATTATTTCAATGATTGTCGGGGTTGATGTCACTGTATCATAATCACGGTGCGCACAGCGCGTTCGCCTTCGTGGTCGAATCTGCGGTTTCCGCTCGGATGGTTGACCACGCCCCGGTCCCGGATGTACATGGTGCTGGAACCGCCGCCGTCGAGGTTGACGGCATCCACGCAACCCAGGTCTAGCAGGACCTTAGCCAGTTCCCTCAGGGTGAGGCCCACTGCTTCGTCATGGCGCCCGTCGGCGACCAGGATGATGATTTCCGGGCGGGAGGATCCCGTGTTATCCGCTCCTTCGGGCGGCTCGTCACCATGCTGCAACCATCGGGTCCCGGTGCCGGACTGTTTGAAGCCGGAGGTCGTCCTCGACCCGGAGTGACCGGTTACTCCGTCCGTCAGGCAGATGGCGGTGCGCGGGTGCCGCAGCCCGGCGTGACGCTGCTCACGCGTGGAAACGTACGATTCACTGGCTACCG
>SKYW01000039.1 GCA_007127695.1 Balneolales bacterium
CGGAATGCCTGGTTGTAATCGGGTCCGGCCGGGAGGGGGCGGCCCTGGTCGTCGCGGCGCACATTGAGGAAGGGCTGCAGCTCGGCCTCGAAGGCGTAGACGTTCTGCACATCCAGGTAGGCCGTGATATTGAAGCGGTCGAAGAAGAAGCGTTTGTCCACGCGCACGTCCAGCTGGTGGAACGTGCCCAGACGATCTTCTCCCAGGCGGCTGAAATCGAACAGGCCCTGGTTTTCGACATCCCACACCTCCTGCCGTGATGACCGTTCGGTGTCGTATGGCGTGAAAGGGGTTGGACCAAGCAGCTGCCAGCGGAAACCGATATCCCATCCACCCGAAAACTGTCGTCCCGCCGTAGCGGAGATGAGGTGCCGGTTGTCCCATGCGGAGGGCACGTACGTGCCGGTGATGTCGTGGAACTCGCTCCAGAAAAGGGTGTAGGCGAGGATGCCGTAAAAATTGCGATAGAGCTTTTGCTGGACGAGGAATTCAATGCCGTAGGTGCGCCCTTGTGAGGTGGAGGTGGCGGGTTCGTTGCCGATCACCCCGAAATCGCTGCCCAGATTGGCCAGGGAGATGCCTTTTTCGGTGAGGAAAGGGTAGTCGCGGTACTGTTTGAGGAAGCCTTCAACAGAGTAGATCCGGCTTTCGCGTGCGAGGTATTCGAAACCGGCGACATAGTGGTTGGCCCGGATGTAGGACACGTTGTTGTCGCGGTTGACAAGCACGCCGTCATTGTTGCGGTAGCCAAGCAGGGTATAGGGCGGGAGCTGGTAGTAAATGCCTGTATTGGCGTTGAAGCTGAGGTTGCTGGTCAGGTACCAGGCCAGGGCAAACCGTGGCGAGAACTGGTCCAGCAGGTTGTTGGTGGCGGAGGAGAAGTTGGTGGCATCCATCCGGAAACCGGTCGAAAGGGAGAGCCGGCGTCCGAAATAGCTGGAGCTGGCCTGCGCGAAGACACCCCACTGGTGGAGCCGGAGCTCGGATTCGAAATCGATTACCCGGATCTCATCGGTTCCGGGCAGGGAGGTCAGATTGTAGGAATCGCTGGTGTAAATGGCATATTCGTAACTGGTACCGATGTTGAACTGGTAGGATCCCGCATCGAACCGGTTTTCGAGGCGCGCCTTGTTTTCGGTCTCGGTGGAGGTGTAGTCCAGGATCAGGTTGTCGGGGGAGCTGTCGTCATTGTTCTGGTACTTGAAGGCCCGGTTGCTGAGCATGTTGCGGCTCAGGACAACGGTGGTGGTGCGACTGCTGCCAATATTGCGGTAGCGGAGGCCTTGTGTGTAATTCCACTGCTCGTTCACCGGCAGGAATCCCAGTATGTACTGTTGCTGCTCGGTTTTGTTGGCACTTGTATTCAGTGAGAAGTCATCGATGGCGCCAAGACCGATCAGGGTGAAATCGTGTCGAACGGAGGGCCGGTACCGGATGCGGAACTGGAGGTCGTTGTAGATGGGCAGGAAGGGCAGCTCAAGCAGCTCGAACAGGTATTGCAGGTAGGAACGGCGGAAAGAGACGATGAAATCGGCCTTGTCGCCTATGGGACCTTCGGCGGTCAGGCCCAGGTCGCTGGCTCCGACGGTGGCGGTGAATCCGAATCTTTCGCTGCCGTTGATCTGCCGGAGTTCCATCACCGAGCTGAGGGAATTCCCCCGGCTGGCCGGGAAGGCGCTGGTGTAGAAATCGACTTCGCGGATGAAGTCGACGTTGATGAGCCCGACCGGTCCGCCCGAAGCCCCCTGGGTGGTGAAGTGGTTGATTGTCGGCACTTCGATATCGTCCAGGTAGAACGTGTTTTCTGCGGGGGATCCGCCGCGCACCAGGATGTCGTTGCGGAAGCCGCCCACGCCGGTGGAGACACCGGGCAGCGACTGGATGACGCGCGAAATGTCGCGGTTGCCTCCCGGGGCGCGCTCTATCTCGGAACTGCTGATGGTGCGTTTTGAGACCGGGCTTTCCGGAGTGCGGTTGAATGGCGATGGGCGCACGATGATCTCGCCAAGTTGCGTTTCTTCCGGTTCCAGTGCGACGTTGATGCGCAGGTCGCGGTTCCGGCTGAGCTGCACCTCATACAAGGTGCGGGTATAGTATCCGACAAAGCTGAAGCGAAGGTTGTACCGGCCCGGGGGGACGTTCCTGAGTTCGTAGAAGCCGTTTTCGTCGGCGCTGGTGCCGAAGTTGGTACCCTCTACAAGGACGTTGGCAAATTCCAGCGGAGTGCCGTCTTCAGCATCCAGGATCGCACCACGGATCACACCGCGCCCGGATTCGGAGCTGGTGTCGACCATGACAGTGAATGAAGGCGACGTGATTCCGTAGGAAGCGTGAGCGTTTCTGGCGAGCAGTGCCATCCCGATAAAAATCATGGCAAACAGCAACAGTTTTCGGTATCCCCTCGATGGGTTTCGAATGAAAAGGTGCGTTTCGGGTGATATCGATAATAAATGAAACACTATTTGTCGGATGTATGGACCTTGCTTTCCTGCCAATTGCGATTTATTAATTCGTTGAAGTAATGACACTTGCACGTACTGTCAATCACTACAGAAATGTATTTATCCTTAAATCGTTCCGGCAGTTCTGAGATAGCGTGCAGTAATGGGAGGGCTATCCGTGCGCGACGTGATTCCGGATCATCCAGGACATTGAAATTAATGGATATGGACAAAAAAAAGCACCATAGTTAGATTTTTCTAATTTTTGTGTTGAATATGAATCGCTTATGGCTCATATTGCCAGAGTGTTAAGGGCCGCGTTGAAATACATTGATGGGTTGCAGGGACAATCCCGTAACACTTCATTAAAGCCCATATTTAATTATTGAAAAAAGCGCTTCCAATACCCGCTTGAGACAGTCACTGCCAGGAAGCGTGATATCATCTAACGTCCTGCCAAAAAAAGACAGGTTTCCTGCATGGCATAGCCATGTCCGGGATTGGTCCGCAATGGCCGGCAAAACGCAAAAAAAGGTTGAAAACATGAATTACAGAAGACTACTGTTTGTATGTTTTTTCTTGGCGGCCATGCCATTGACGGCACTGGCTCAGACAGGGGAAATCCGCGGAACGGTTACGGATGCAGCTACCGGTGACGGCCTGCCCGGCGCCAACGTGATCGTACGCGGCCTGAACATAGGTGCCGCGACCAATATGGATGGGGAATATTCCATTGCGAATGTCCCG
>SKYW01000293.1 GCA_007127695.1 Balneolales bacterium
CGTCCGGTTTTATGTGCGTCCGGTTTTATGTGCGTCGCGAATTGATAAAACGGTCTGAAGGCGCGTTTTTTCAGAAACCGTTGCCTTGCACCGAAACCCGCATCCACTGCCCTGAGAGATCCCGAAAGACGTGTTAGCTGTCCTTGCTAGTCTTTCGGCAAAAGATGATCCAGCCAGTATCGCATTCCCTCGAACACGAGGCAATCGTTGCTTTGCACCTCAAGCGAGCTGTTATTCATCAGAAAATCAGCATCACCCCCGGTCAGCCAGATCAGGGCATCCGGAAACAGTTCCCGTGTGCGCTCCACATGAGCTTCCCATGAAGCAACAAAGGTCCCGGCCGTCCCGGCCTGAAGTGCGGATGTGGTGGAGTCGGGCGGCCATGTTCCCGGCAGACCGACAGGTACGGTGAACAAACCGTCCGCGCCATGTCCCAGGGCTTCAATCAGCATATGAAGGCCAGGCATGATCACGCCACCCCGGTAGACACCGCCGGCATCCATGGCATCAATGGTACAGGCCGTGCCGGCATCGGACACGATCACGGCGCCGGGTCCAAGACTCCATGCACCAAGGCATGCCAGATAGCGGTCGATGCCCAGTGTCTCCGGGGTTCGGTAACGGTGTCTCCCGGGTTTCAGCACCGAACGCGTAACCGCAAGTATACCGGGATGGGATCCTGTGCTTTCTGCTGCCAGCAGACGCTCGAGTTCTTCCAACTGAAAATGTTTTTTCACAGACGACAGCACGATACGGTCAAAAGGGAGGCTTAGTTGCCGCAGAGCAATCTCAAAGTCCGGTGAAACATATTCAGGAAGCCTGTGGATCCGCCAGTGCTGAGAAGCCTGCGCCACCGTACTTTTATCCGGCATATGAGCGGTTTCCTTGTCATCCCCCTGCTGCTTTCCAAGCTGCTTTTCACCGGACGGTGCAATGTCCTCCTTGTCATCATGACTGGTCGCAATGCGCCCTGGCAACAGCTCCGCCGCCTTGATCCGGGTGTTTCCTGCATCCAGAAAGAGTGTTTTTCCCATAGGCTCAAGGTACAAAAAAGAAGGAAAACACGAGTAAAACCGTTACCATATTGCAGGATTTCTGTTACTTTTCAGGAAACCATAACGAAACGGATGATTATGTCACAAGAACATCTGCATTCTTACGAATACTGGATAAAAAAACTCCAACTCAAACCGCATCCGGAGGGGGGACACTACCGTGAGATGTACCGGTCCAGCGAAAAAGTGCATGCAGAACACCTGCCGGATCGATTCAAGGGGGCCCGGACGTTCAGCACCGCCATCTATTTCCTGCTGCGACCTGCTGAGCGCTCCCGTTTGCACCGTATCAAGTCGGATGAGGTATGGCATTTTTATCGTGGACTTCCGGTGACCATACACATGTTCGGCTCCAGCGGATCTTACAGGGCGGTCCGCCTGGGAGAAAATCCGGAGCGCGGCGAGCAATACCAGTTCATGGTTCCTGCGGGAACCTGGTTCGGAGTGACAGTGACAGGAAATGGTGATGATGACACCGGACACATTCACGACGATTTTGCCCTTGCGGGATGTACGGTAGCGCCCGGCTTTGATTTTGAGGATTTTGAGATGGCAGGGGACAAAATCGTAACGGCTTATCCCGGCTATCAGGATGTCCTGCGCAAATTGTTGTGAGATATTCGAAACCTGCTGTGAGGAAAAGGGTTGAGTTCGAATAAACGCGCTTTTGTAATCGTGATATTCCGTCCGTCATTTGCAGCTGACGCAGCCCCTCTGCCTGCTGAGAACAGACTTGTCGCCCGCCTTGAAGCCCTGTTGAATCGTAACGGCGTACCGCATGAAATCTGGCGTCCTGCCACGCTGAGTGAAGCCGGAGATATGGCACGTAAAGCATCCACGGCATCGCCAATAGTGGCAGCGGCCGGAGGCGACGGCACCATCAATGCCGTATCAGGAGGCCTTCTGGGAACGGAATGCCGTCTTGGCATACTTCCCATAGGCAGCGGCAATGATATAGCCCGTGGACTGCAGATCCCGCGAAAACTCTCAGCCGCCGTGGCCCTGCTTGCCAACGGCTACCGTTTGCTGAAATCCGGTACGGAATCCCCCGTGAAGAAATCCTCCAGAAAGAACCCAACTGCATCGATCCTGAAAATCGACGCCGGTGTTTTCGCCACAGCGAATGAAACGGATGCAGCAAGCGACCGGAGCCGGCAATATGACCGGCATTTCATCAATACCCTGGGATTCGGATTTGACGGCAGGGTTGCATGGAATGCTTCCAGAATGAGGTTTTTACGGGGAAAATGGAAATATCTTGGCGGAGTGCTGCAATCTCTCCTTTTTTACCGCGCCACTGACATGACCATAACTGCCGATGGGGAAACATACTCCGGACGTTATCTCATGGCTACCGTTGCCAATGGTCCGTTCGAAGGAGGCGGCATACACATTGCGCCCCGGGCTGATCCCGGCGACGGGCTCTTCGACCTTGTGATGATCCATGATACCGGCGTTCTTGCACGCATTCCGCTCCTGCTGCGTGTCCTCTTTTCCGGGGCTTCCGACAGCCCGGACATCCGGCTCAAACAATGCCGTACCGTGCGCGTCACATCCAGCCGGCCGGTCATGGCACACGCCGACGGCGAAGTCATTTCCCGGAGACTTACAAAGTTTTCGGCAACTATCCGACCGGTAAAGATTGCCGTAATTGGCCCCGGCATTCCTTGAAATACATGACAGGAAAAATTGATTATTTTCGGGCAATACTGTTTGGCCGGCATTTACCCGAACGTTTTTGGGCCTTACTTACATTATATTACCAGAATACAACAACCACCAGGGTTGCTTGCAACTTCTGCGTGTGAAACCTGAAACAGAGCTTCATCTTATTATGCATTTGAAAGGAAAGTCAGCAATCGTAACAGGTGCCAGCAGCGGCATTGGCGCCGAATTCAGCAAGGCGCTTACGGAAAAAGGATGCCGGGTGTACGGTCTTGCGCGCCGTGAAGAACGCCTTGAGGACCTCCGTTCACGGCTTGGGGACCTGTTTGTTCCTGTCGTCATGGATGTGAATGATTACAAAGGTGTGGAAGAGTGGGTCGGGAAAACCTTTTCCAGCGAACATGTCCCGGATATCCTCATAAATAACGCCGGCCTTGGTCTTTTTGGCGCCGTTGACCAGCTGCCGCC
>SKYW01000036.1 GCA_007127695.1 Balneolales bacterium
CCGAACTTGCCGGTGGCCACATAGAATATAGGCGAGTTGGCATGGGGGATGTGTGGTGAGGTGGGCACCCAGTGCAGTCCCGTATCAACGAAGGCCATATCGCGCTGCCAGTTCTCCATGGGGATCACAGAAAGCTCCACCTGAACTCCGCCCTCCAACATTCCTTCCTCATTGAGCAACAAGGCCAGTTCGGCGACGGTGAGTCCGTGCACGTAGGGGATAGGGTACTGGCTCACGAAGGAGAAGAATCCCTCCTCGGCAATGTTGCCTTCCACCCGGTTTCCACCCAGCGGATTGGGCCGGTCGAGCACGACATATTCGATGCCCTGCTCAGCGGCAGCTTCCATGGTGATGCCCATGGTGCTGATGTAGGTGTAGGAGCGTGCGCCGATGTCCTGGATGTCGTAGACCAGCACTTCGATGCCTTCGAGCATTTCCGGCGTGGGTTTGCGGGTAGGTCCGTACAAGGAGTACACCGGGATGCCGGTCTGCTCGTCGATGTAGCTTTCCACGTAGGCGCCGGCGTCATAGTCGCCGCGCACACCGTGCTCGGGTCCGAACAGTGCGACCAGGTTCACCTGCTCCGCCTGGTGGAAGATGTCCACGATGGAGACCAGGCTGTGGTCCACTCCGGTGGCGTTGGTTATGAGTCCGACCCGCTTGCCCTGGAGTACGTCAAAATCACGGTCGACCAGCACTTCCAGTCCCGTTTTGACCCGGGGTTGGTTTTCCCTGGAAGGTTCCGCCTGGCAGCCGGTCAAGATCATGGCCGCCGGCAGGAGAAGTAGAATAATGGCTAATAATTTCATTGCAGTATGGTAAGTGTTTTAAGTCCCTGTTGTCAGTATAATGTCCCGGTATTCCGTTATAATATCCCGGTTTCGGATGTGATTCGGTAATCTACGCATCAAAATTGAAAAATCTCTTAAAAAACGCCCGTTTTATTCATGAATTTGTCATAAAAATGGGATATTCTGTAAGTCTTCTTAAACCCGAAAGCTGTTGCACCGCGTTGGCTTTCACCTCCTGTTTCCGTACCTTGAAACGAATATTGTTTCGTTGCGGGCCGAATTCCGGTCCCATATTACAGGGATAGTTATTACTTAAAATTTGATCGATACGTTATGTCAAAGAATCTGACGTTCTTCCTGCCATTCCATGGCGAAAAACACACAGAAAAAACCGTATATGCCTTCACCGGCTCCAAGCTGGTCGATGCCGTCCACCTGCTGACCGACAAACCGTCCGGCATTCAAAAAGACAAGACTTCCGACCTGCAGGTCGATGCGCTGCTGAGCAATGCCACGTTCCGCAAGATATTGGACAAAACCAATTCGCCGTATGTGCTGTTGCTTTTGAAGGATACGCTCATCGCCCCCGGACAGTTCTGCATCGAGCGGATGATCCAGGTGGCCGAGGATACGGATTCCGGTATTGTCTACTCCGATTTCCGGCAGATTGACGGCGACAAAAGCAACGCGCATCCGGTGACCGACTACCAGTTCGGCAGTGTCCGCGACGATTTTGACTTCGGTCCGCTCGTGCTCCTGCGCACCGAGGCGCTTAAAAAAGCCGTCGACGCATTTGAAAAGGATTTCGATTTCGCCGGCTGGTACGACGTCCGCCTGCGCATCTCCCAGGACTATGCCGTCACCCGGATCACGGAATTCCTCTACAGCACGGTGGCCACCGACACGCGCAAGTCGGGCGAGAAGATGTTCGATTACGTCGACCCGAAAAACCGCAAAGTGCAGATCGAGATGGAGGAGGCGTTCACGCGGCATCTCAAGGCCATCGGCGCTTACCTGGAACCGGTGTTCGAGGATGTGAAGGACGAGGGCGGCGACTGGCCGGTTGAGGCCTCGGTCGTCATTCCGGTGATGAACCGGGCGCGCACTATCCGCGATGCCGTCGAGTCGGTGCTCATCCAGAAGGTCGATACCGAATTCAACCTGATCGTGGTGGACAACTACTCGACCGACGGCACCACCGAAATCCTCAAGGAAATTGCGGCCAAAGACTCCCGGCTCAAGCACATCATCCCGGAACGCAAGGGCCTGGGCATCGGCGGATGCTGGAATGAGGCGGTGTTCAGTACATTCTGCGGCAAGTACGCGATCCAGCTCGACAGTGACGATATCTACAAGGATGAGACCACCATCCAGCGGATCCTGGATGTGTTCCGTGAAGAAAAATGCGCCATGGTCGTGGGCAGTTACATGATGACCGACATCGACCTGAACGAGATTCCCCCGGGAGTGATCGACCATCGCGAGTGGACTCCCGAAAACGGTCGCAACAACGCCATCCGCATCAACGGTCTGGGAGCGCCGCGCGCGTTCTACGCCCCGGTGCTGCGCCGCATCCGCATCCCCAACGTGAGCTACGGCGAAGATTATGCGGTCGGACTGGCCATATCCCGCAACTACCAGATCGGCCGCATCTACGACCCGATCTACTGTGTGCGGCGCTGGGAAGACAACACCGACGCTTCGCTGGATATCCCGAAACAGAACGTGCACAACGCCTACAAGGACAAAATCCGGACATTTGAGCTGCGCGCACGCCAGCTGAAAAACGCCGGGAAAGCGTAACAGTAACCGGAGTGCCATGAGTGACCAAAGCAAAGTCGATCCGGACCGCTGCCTGACTCCGGAGGAGATGAAACCGTATCTGGCGGGAATAGAAGCCACCGGGAAGGAAGCCGTACCCGGAAGTCTGGGCAAGGCCGACACCCCCGAAACGATGGCCGCCCAAGCGGGTATTGCCAGCGATGCGGAAGGGATCCCGTCCGACCTGGCCATGCAGTCGCGCGCCCTGCTGCGCCATCAGCGCGAGCACTGGCCCATGCTGGCCAAGGGGTTCGGGAGTCTGGAAACCGTACAGTCGCGCACCTTCGACTTCGACGGCTTCGGCATGAAGGTGCAGTTCAACCCCGGACGCATCGTCTCCAGCTCGGCCAAAGTCGACAAGAAATCGATCAGGGAGCGCAAATGCTTCCTTTGCCAGCAACACCTTCCACCCGAACAGAAAGGGGTACTGTACGGCGACTACATGGTGTTGGGCAATCCGTTCCCCATCTTCAGCGAGCACTTCACCATCCCGCACCTGGACCACGTGCCTCAGCTCATCCGCGACGCTTTTGAGCCGATGCTCGAACTCTCC
>SKYW01000239.1 GCA_007127695.1 Balneolales bacterium
AAAATCTTCCGCTCCGATACTTTGTTCCCTGTCCAGGAATTTCTCGTCGCCCAGTTGCGTCCCGATGAGTTTTCTCATGAAGCGATAGAGCTGATAGTTGTTTATCACGGATGGGGATCCGCGGCCTAGTCGGATGCGCGCATCCACCCCGTTAAGCCTGCCGATTTCACGGGTGATGTCCGCCATGTATTCCCGCAGTTGTTGCCGCAGCTGTTCGTTCATGGTGCGAACGGTCCCGCCGAAGGAGGCATGGTGTGGAATCACATTGAGTGCTTCACCGGCATGGAACGTGCAGATCGAAATGACGGCGGGTTTGCGCACGTCCGTGACCCGGCCGATCATCTGGTAGAAGTGCTGGATGATCTGATTTGCGATCCAAATGGTGTCTTTTCCTTCGTAGGGCCGCGCTGAATGGGATGTGGAGGGAGTATCGACGCTGACTTCGAAGGTGTCAAAGGAGCCGGTTTCGGCTCCGGGCCGGGAGCTGTAGCAACCGGAGGGAAGCGTAGGGTCGCAGTGGATGCCGTAGATTGCCTCGATCTCATCCAGAATGCCGTCCTTAAGGATCATGGGAGCCCCGCTTGGCGTGACCTCCTCGGCGGGTTGCCAGAAGACGCGAACGGTTCCATGAAGTTCATGGCGATGTCTGTGGAGCAGCCGGGCCACCCCGTAGGCGATGGTGCTGTGGACGTCATGTCCACAGAGATGTCCCAAACCGGTCCGTTTTGAGGCGTAGGGCTTCTCTTTTCTGTCCTGGATGGGAAGTGCATCCATATCCGCCCGGTAGGCGACGAGAGGCCCGTCGTGCTCACCCTGGATATCCACGTAGAAACCGGTGCCGGCCGTATCGGCAGGCGTTGGCATACTGTTTTCGCCGACATGACCCCGCAGTGTTTCCGAGGTTTTGTATTCCGACCAGCCGGTCTCAGGATGCTGGTGCAGGGTGCGCCTGAGGTGGATCAGATCCTTCTCAAGGGCATATGCGTGCGATCTCAGATGTTTGTGCAGGTCATCCATACGTTGTCAGGCGCTGAAAGAGGTGCCACAACCGCAGGTGCTGGTGGCATTGGGGTTATTGAAAACGAACCCCCTGGCATCAAGTCCGTCGTCGAAGTCGATGGAGATCCCGCTCAAATAAAGAATGTGGCGTTTGTCAACGATTACATCCACCCCCCGGGTAGTATAGTAGTCGTCATTATCCGTGCGCTCGTCAAATCCGAGCGAATAACTGAGGCCCGAGCATCCGCCGCCCTTGACGGCGATGCGCAGAATGTGACCGGAGGGTATCTCTTCTTCTTCGATAATTTTTTTTACCTGTCGGGCAGCCCTGTCGGTGAGTGAGACAGGTATTTCCGTCTCCGGGGGAGAGCTGCTGCCATTTGTAACTTCCATATAGCTATATAAGTCTCTGGTTTGCGGAACTTGCAGTGAAAATGGTATATAAAGATATAATGTTATTCAACTATCCGGAAGTTCCCCTGTGGTGATAACTGTTGCGGGCCGCAGTGCCGAATGCGGCTCACGTCAACAGCGTGAACACATTGCTCTGATTTTTTTTATTCAGTTTTAGAATACCCAGTGTGGTCAGGTTTACCAGTATCCGGGATGCTTTTTTCCGGTTGATGTCTGCCAGTTTTGAATACTGATCCACAGTGATATTGGGATATTCGTTCAGATAGCGAAAAAGTTTTTGCTCGTGGATCCCATAATGGAATGTAATCCCCCTTTCTGACGCCTGAGCCCGCATGACGGCTGCCATTTCATCGCTCGCGCGTACGCTCTGGTCATCAACCCGGACATAGATGGCATCGCCTTGTCCGTTGCGCACTGCAACCGGTTTGTATTCCGACTCTTCGATGTACACCAGCAGGACTTCCCTGCTGTAGTAGGGGATCACTTCCATTCTGTAGGCGAGGGCGGGGGTGCACAGATCGTGTGCGGCCTGCTCCAGGTAGAAATCCTGTTCGTGATAACTTTCCACACCGGTTATCGTGTGGTCGTCATCCACACCGACAATCAGATGTCCGCCATGCGTATTGGCGAAAGCGGCGATTTCACGGGCAATTTTCTCAGGGGACGAGATGGCTCTTTTGAATTCGAGCAGGAGTCCTTCACCGGATCGGATCAGATTTTTCAGGTCCCGCAAGCTCATGGAGCTGTGTATGGGGGGTTGCTGATACATAATACAGAAATCTGATTTTGGCTGTTACAGAACAAGATCAAAGGCCTAACGAAACAGGAACAGAAACCGGTATACTTAAAAGATGATCTCTTCTTTTGGATCCCGGGTCATGAGCTGATGAACGGCTTCATGAGGTGGAAGATCCTCAAAAAGAACCTGGTAGACTTTCTCCGTAATGGGCATGTTGACATTAAGTGATTTTGCCCAGGTATAAACGGACCGGGTCGTTTTTACACCTTCGGCGACCATGTTCATGGAGTGTACGATATCTTTCAGTTTTTCACCTTTGCCGATCCGGAATCCGACGTTGCGGTTTCGGCTGTGGCGGCTGGTGCATGTCACGATAAGGTCACCAACACCGGTCAGCCCGGCAAACGTTTCCTGTGATGCACCGAGACGTATGCCCAGCCGTCGCATTTCGGCGAGTCCACGTGTGATGAGGGCTGCTTTGGCATTGTCGCCAAGATCTGCGCCGTCACCGATCCCGGCTGCAATGGCCAGGATGTTTTTAACGGCACCGGAAACCTCCACCCCGATGATGTCCCGGTTGACATAGACCCGGAAATGGGGGGTCATGAAGGTTTTCTGGATGATAAGCGAGGTCTTTTTGGAGTTGGAGGATGAGACTACGGTGGTCGGCATGTGCCTGCTCACCTCCTCTGCGTGACTTGGTCCCGAGAGCACCCCGATGTAATCGTCGCTGATAACACCGGAGAGCACCTCCGAGAGCACCTGGCTCATGGTCATGAAGGTATCCATCTCAATACCCTTGGCCACGGTGACGATGCGTTCGGTTCCTTTCAGAAGGGGCTTTGCCTCACCGCCCATATTGCGGATGGTGTGAGATGGTGTTGCGAATACAACGATCTCGGCATCCTTGAGGGCGTCTGCGAGACTGGACCATGCGGTCACGTTATCGGGCAGTTGGATATCCGGCAGGTAGACACCGTTTTTGTGGTACCTGGCAATATTTTCTACGATTTCAGGCTCTCTGGCCCATAAGCGTACCGGATGTCCTTTTTCTGCGACGACCACAGATAGTGCGGTTCCCCAGCTTCCGGCGCCGATGATACTGATATTCACGAGGTTTACTCCTGGTTTAACCGGCCTTTTGCAGGTTTGAAAGACCGGATGCGGTTTTCGTTGCCCTGAATCAGTCTTCGAATATTGGCGTGGTGTTTAATGATGATGGTTGCCGCCACCACGGCGCTGATTACGATCAGGCTGCCGTCGATTGGCTGGTCTAACCCATATTTCAGGATTAAAAGGAAAAGCGGATAGGAAAAGTTCGCAGTGATGGAGGCCAGCGAGACGTAGCGGCTTGAAAAAAGTACAATGGCGAAGACGGTGATCGCAAGTGTGATGGATATGGGTTCGATGCCGTAGAGCATCCCGGCAGCCGTGATAACACCCTTGCCCCCTTTGAATTTAGCATAGAGAGGGTACATGTGTCCGCCGACGGCAGCCGCACCGGCTATGAGTCTCATGAATACATCAGTTTCCCACTCCACGCCAAAAATTACAATCTCCGGCAATACGCCTCCGGTGATATAGCCGATCTGGCTGATGTAGTAAGCCGCTGTGAATCCCTTGGCAAGGTCGATGAGGCTTACGACTACACCGGCTTTCCATCCCAAAATCCGGAAGGTGTTGGTTGCTCCTGCATTGCCGCTTCCATGCTCACGGATATCAACCCCCTTGAACAGCTTTCCCACCCAGATGGATGTGGGAATAGAGCCCAGAAGATAGCTCAGTATGATAATGATGATGAACGAGAGCATACAAATTTCCAGTAAAAAGACCCCGGAGTGGAATTATGGATCAGACATGATCCGATCTTTTAAAATAGGATTTTTTTGGGTTCATCCTAAGTGTTTGGTGCCAAATGTTTATGAGCATGATAGGATGAGCGTACAAGCGGTCCGCTTTCCACGTGCTCAATTCCCTTGCTTTCGCCAACCTCCTTGTAGGTCTCAAATATTTCGGGATGTATGTAATCCTCCACGGGCAAATGCATCTTCGTCGGCTGCATGTACTGCCCGATGGTCATGATATTGACACCAACAGAGGCAATATCATCCATGAGCTCGAAAACTTCGGCAGGTGTTTCCCCCAGGCCGACCATGATTCCGGTTTTTGTGCGGAGGCCCTGATCCCTGGATATCTGCAACAGTTCAATGGAACGTTCATATTTGGCCTGTGGACGCACCCGGCGATACAGGCGCGGCACACTTTCCAGATTGTGATTGAGGATGTCCGGCTGTGCATCGAGCACGACCTGCAAGGCATCCCATATTCCCCGGAAATCCGGAATAAGCACCTCTACGGTGACGCCGGTGATCTCTTCACGCAGAAGCGTTATGGTCTTTGCGAAAATGGGGGCTCCGCCGTCCTTGCGCTCATCCCGGTTGACAGAGGTGATGACCACATGCTTCAGGTCCATCAGTTTGGCGGCCTCAACCACACGATTGGGTTCGTCCCAGTCGAGTCCCTGAACCGGTCGGCCGGTTTTGACAGCGCAGAATCCACATGAGCGGGTGCAAACATCCCCGAGGATCATAAATGTGGCTGTCCCGGCATTCCAGCACTCCGCCATGTTCGGGCAGCGGGCTTCTGCGCATACCGTGTTGAGCGAATGGCCCGAAATGATATCAGAGATCTCCTTGTAGACCTTGCCTCCGGGTATCTGGGACCGGAGCCAGTCGGGCCGGCGCTTGTGTTCGCCGCGAGCGGTGTCACGACGGGTCACGGCAGTGTCCGTTTCCATTCCTGCAGCTCCGGCAGCGTGAGTCCCTGAACCGCTTGGACAGGGGGTGGTTTTCGATTGTTGCCTTTCGGCTTGAACAGGGCTTGAAATGACGTTGCGTTCCTTGATCATTAAAAAAACTGCAAATATTTAGAGGATAATTGGTCGCCGGATTTTTGATTATGATGCGACCATATAATAACCGGGTGTAAAATAAGGACATCCGGACGATATTGAAACCTTGTTGGACTCACGGGGGTGCTGAAACAGCGAAAAGAAATCCAAACAACGCCCCGGCAATCTTTTACAGTCAGAAGCAGAGTCAGCAGAAGAAAAAAAACGGGATGATCAGGAAACTTCCGTTTGGAGATCCGCCCCTGTTTTTCTGACAATGGAGCAGTTAAAAATGTCCTGGAATTCGTTCAGCAGGAGATTAGAGAGGCTCTTTTTATCAGGAGGCTGATCGCAAAGCTTTTCAAAACTGGTGACCCCGCCGTCGGAGATTCCGCAAGGGATGATCCCGTGGAAAAAATCAAGGTCCGTTCGGATGTTCAAAGCAAATCCGTGCATGCAGACATAACGGGAACACTTGATTCCCATTGCACAGAGCTTGCTGTTATCGACCCATACACCTGTTCGGGAAGGAATACGGCGGGCGGTAATGCCGAAATGTGCGGCCGTCCGGATGATTACCTCTTCAAGCCGTTCGATATAGGAAGCGATACCCAGGCCAAACTGTTCCAGGTCGAGAACGGGGTACCCTACCAGCTGTCCGGGACCATGATAGGTAATATCCCCGCCGCGATCCGTTTTCACGACTTCAATTCCTTTCTGCCTCAGGATGTCATCAGAAAAAAGCAAATTATCCCATTTCCCGCTTTTGCCGATGGTATACACGTGCGGATGTTCAAGGAACAGGAGGTATCCGGATGGCAGAAAATCGCGTTTGGACGATATTTCGGAATCGCCGAGCCCATTGGCTGTCCGTTCCCCGGAAGGCCACGCGTATCTCTTGCTTTCAATCAGTTTTTGCTGCAGGTGCTCCTGCAGCTTCCATGCTTCATTGTATGAAATGGTACCGAGTTCTGAAAAGTGGACAACAGGGTGCATGTTTTTCAAGGCTTATCTTTTAAAGGAAAGATATGCCGGACGGCCCGGGAATTCAAATCCAGGGCTTTGCTATTCCCTGTTCGACTTTCTCTTGTACCAGAATTTGTGATAGGCAAAATCCAGGATGCCAATGAGGATTATTGTACCAAGAGATAGTCTAAACAGCTCAAACCATGTCTCGTAATAAACTTCACCAGACAGCTCTTGAATCAGATAATGTATTATCGGATAAACCAGAAAAAAGCCGGGGTAAAAAATCAACCTTTGATTAGCCGTAATCTTCATTTTAATCTCCGTTTAGTGATAAAATTACCGGACTTGCCAGAAAGTCAGCAAGCCCGGCAATTACATTTTTTGTTGAGAAGTTTTACCAATTAATTAAAACGCGTATTCAAGAATTTGGGACGCAGCATCGTGAGCTGAAGCACCAGCGGCACCGATCAGGCCCCCTGATAATGCTCCATACGGACAGCCTACACCGCCTATCAAGAGTCCGGCCATGCAACCTGTAACAGCTCCTCCCACGCCGCCAGCTATATCAGCCCGTACCATGCGACGACCGCTGAACCATTGTACAGAGTCAAAAAAACCTGCCCCAGCCAGAGTCTTGAAAAACTCCGTACCTGAATCGTCGTAGATCAATGCATCTGCCCAATATTGGTAATTCGCCTCCCAATAGATGGCAGATTCAATGCCCACGGAAGTTGCAGCGTAGATGACAAGCTGGTCATCATGACTGAGGCTTAGAACTTCCGGACTGTAATTGATCATCTCAAAAGATGATATTATTTCCTGTGTTGAGGATGCATATTGTATGATATAATCAATCTGGTAGAGTATCTGCATTTGCTGAGGACTCAACAGATCATCATAAAGAGAGATGGTTGACTGAAAGTAATTATCCGTATCCACAACCTTTCTGGGATTATTTTCATAAAACATCCGAAACCGTGTAATCTCTTGAGAAAGCAGGGCCTGGATATCTTCCACCTTCATTCCCTGAAGCAGATCCTTGGAAGACAAATTCCGTACCAGGGATTCTTCAAGAAACTCAAAGTATCCTTCCCGGTCCTCAAACCGCCCGTTATGATTCCTGAAATCATCGAGTACCTCATCCATGATCTCGTTGTGCAACAGCCCGACCGTCCTGAATTCCTGCAAAGCATCATCCAGCTTGTCAAGCGCATCCTCACCTTTCGGATTCTCCACCGTCTGGGTGCAAAATGTGAAGAGGAAGACAGACAGCAAAAGTGTCGCTGCAAGCACCATGGTATTATTGATTGTTGTTTTCATGATTTATCACCCTTGATTTATAGTTGTATGTTCCGGTGTGCGCCTGTTGCGCACCCGATATCTCTTAGAGTACTATAGCCGCAAATCCTTACAAGTCCGGCACAAATATTTTTCACAAGTCCGACACAAATTTATTTACGGAGGAACCGCGCCGGAAGGCACTATCACATAATCATATTGCCGCAGACAGCGCTTGTTAAATTGAGCGGAGATTGATACTATTTTCTGACACAATTCCATTCCAGTTTTTCCTTACCCCTGACACTCAAATTGTTACCATAATGAAACGGGTAGTTTTCATAACTGTCGCCATTCTGCTGTTACTGGCGATGAATCCGCTGATTTCCCAGGCCACGGACAGCAACCCCCACCGGCCGGATTACAGCCATGTCTCCGAGACCGACATGGACAGTATTTTCTTCGCTTTCGATCGACCGGACTCCCCGGGATGTGCCGTCGGCGTAGTCTGCAACGGCGAACCGATCTTTACAAAAGGGTATGGCATAGCCAATCTGGATTATGGTATCCTGATCCGCCCTGACTCCCGCTTCATGATCGCATCCATTTCCAAGCAGTTCGCCGCCGCGGCCCTCATGATGATGGCGCAGGAAGGCGTGCTGGATCTCGAGGAGGACCTGCGCACCTATATCCCCGAACTCCCGGAATTCGAAAAACCGATCAATGCGCGTCAGATCATCCACCACACCTCCGGGCTCCGTGATATTTACAACCTGCTTTCGCTCGCGGATATCGGCCTGGACAACACCACGACCAATGAGGACGCCCTGGTCATGCTAAGCCGCCAGCAGCGCCTCAACTTCGAGCCCGGATCCGAATTCCTGTACAGCAACAGCGGATATTTCCTGATGTCCATCCTCGCGAAAAACGTCACGGGAATGTCCCTGCGCGAGTATACCCACAAGCACTTTTTCGAGCCCATCGGAATGACCGCCACCCACTGGCACGACGACACCGAAGTGATCGTGCCCAACCGGGTCATCAGCTACCGTCCTACATCCCGCGGACCCGGACAGTTTTACCGTGGCAACATGGAACGTGTCGGCGCGCGCGGCCTCTTCACCACCATCGATGACTTTGTCCTGTGGGATGCCAATTTCATCGAAAACCGGTCGCATCTGGACAATTTCACCGAAGTCATGTCGCGCCCCGGATTCACCACGCGCCGGGATTCCATCAACTACGGAAAGGGACTGCGCCATGGCGTGTACCGTGACCTTGTGACAATAGGTCACGGCGGAAGCTACATGGGATTCCGCTCGAATTACATGCATTTCAGGGATTTTAATCTGGCCATCATTGTTTTCTGCAACCAGAGCGATATCAGTCCGGCCGCCTACTCACGCCAGGTCGCCGATCTCTACCTGCGCCACATCTTCGCCGAACGGTTCGAAGAGTTTGCCGGTGAGTACACGAGCGAGTCACTCGGCGTCACCTTCTCCGTGATCCTGGAGGATGGGGACATCTATCTGAAACGGAGGAACGGCGACCCGCAGGACGACCAACGCCGGCTGGTCTGGTCGGCCGAAGACCGGTTCCGGGTGGACCGGTGGGATATCCGATTTGAGCGCGACAGCGATGAGCGCATCCAGAAATTCACCCTCGAAGCACCCAGGACCGGAGCCATTACGTTCCACAGGGAATGACCCGGCGAATCACCCCGAAAGCACCACGATTTCTTCCCTCTTATCCTTCACAGTCACAATCCAACAGAGTCAGAATCCATGACACACACAGTTTCTATTCCGGTCGCCCGTTATCTGAAAAAGTCACTTTTCCTGATTTTTTCCGGATGGATGTTTGCAGCCTGCTCCACCCACACCGGTGAGGCCGTAGCAGGGGAAGCGGAACCCGCCAACAGGCACACCCAGGATACCGCTGCCGGGGTAGCCGCGACGGTCAATGCCGACCTTCCGGATGAGTCCTCGCTCTCAGCCATATATGAACTTTTTTCGGAGTATGACCGGGAGGATGCGCCGGGTTGCGCGGTGGCCGTGTATCGCAATGGGGAAATGGCCCACAGCGCCACGTTTGGCATGGCAAATCTGGACTACGGCATCCCGCTGACGGATTCGTCGCGTTTCTATATGGCCTCGGTCTCCAAACAGGTGACGGCCGCCGCCGCCGCGCTGCTGGTCGTCAGGGGTGAGCTCGACTACGACGCTGCCGTATCAGACTATCTTGACGACTGGCCGGAATGGGCATCCGATGTGCGCGTGAAGCACCTGTTCAACCACACATCCGGCCTGCCGGATATCTACGACCTGATGGCTATTTCCGGCATCTCCCTGAGCAACGTGATGGATCTGGATGATTACATGGCGTTGTTCTATCGCGGGGAAACACTGAAAAATCGTCCGGGCGCATCGTTCAGTTATACCAACAGCGGTTACACGACGCTGGCCAAACTGGTGGAAGCGGCTTCCGGCAAACGGTTTTCGGAGTTTGTTGAAACCGAGCTTCTGGAGCCGCTCGGAATGACCGCCACGCACTTCCATGACGACCGTCTGCGCGTGATACCGAATCGCGTGATCAGCTATGCGCCGGTCGATGCCGCCGCAGATGAGGCCGACGAAGAAGGCGGGACGGATGAAAAGCCATCAGACGACGCATCACCCGCATTCCGCCAGACCTACCTGAGCAACTTCCAGGGTGTGGGTCCGGGCGGACTCTATTCCAGCTTGAATGATTGGAAGCACTGGGAGTCTTTCTGGCTGGGCACCAATGCTTTGCCTGGTTATTTTAACGAGCTTCGTGCCATGATGACCCGGCGCGAGGTGGTCCGCAATGACACGCTTGCCTACGCACTGGGACTGGATGTGGAAACCTGGCAGGGGGTGCGCATGGAAGGGCACTCCGGTAGTTTCATGGGATTCAAAACGGATGTACGCCGATTTCCGCAGCACGATCTGGCACTGCTCACCTTGTGCAACCGGGAGGATGCGAATCCGGGAAGAAAGAACCGGGAAATGGCAAGAATTCTATTGCAAGGGGTTTTTGATGCGTTTCTGACTCCGTACGAGGGTATCTATCACAACGAGGAGCTGCAAGTTGATTATGAGCTGACCGTGGAGGACGGATCCCTGAAACTGATACGCAGGCTTTCCCCGCGCGGCGTCATGAACGAAGAAGCCCGCGACAAATGGCGTGCAGGATCATGGGATTTTGTCTTTCAGCGGGATGATGAGGGCCGGGTCACAGGGTTTCTGGTATCAACCGGCCGCGCCAGGGAGGTGGAGTTCGTCCGAAAAGCGCCGTAACTTGCTGTGATGGTTTTTCCTGCAGTTCCGGTCCGGAAATCCGGCACCTCCGGAATTCCGATATTTCTGGAAATCCCAACTCCCGATAATCCGTCATATTCAAAAATCCCACACTTATTCAGATGTAACCCAGGCAAGTCATGTCACAATACAAACAGGTACTCATCCTCATTGCCATAACCCTGCTGCTCGCCCTTATCACCAATATCCTGATCAAGGTGCTCTGACCTGCAGTGTGGAACCGCGACATCCGCCGTAGCCGTCATCCACACAATATGCGGATGTTTTCCGCGGTTCATTCTGATGAAATGTCCATGACGGCAACCCGACACACAGGAGCATGATTATAAACGTCATGGACATTCTATGTGACCTTAGAAATCCAAAGTTTTAAACACATGAAATAGATTATTTCTCACCAAATATTTAAGACCGTTTTTTCGATCTATGGACAATACATCACGACAGCAGTTTGAATTCAAGGCCGAGATGAAGCAGCTGCTCCATCTCATCGTCAATTCGCTCTACACCAATCCCGAAGTGTTCCTCCGCGAGCTCGTATCGAATGCATCGGACGCGCTCAACAAGCTCCGGTTCAAACAGGTAACAGGCGAAAAGGTGCAGTCGCCCAAGCTGCCGCTTCGCATCAAAATCGAGTTGGATGAAAAAGCACAAACGTTCTCCATCGAGGATACGGGCATCGGCATGACTTTTGAGGACCTTACCGGGCGGCTCGGGACGGTAGCCAGTTCGGGAACCATGGAATTCCTCCAACAGCTGAAGGACCAGAAAAACAGGCTGGACGGGAACATGATCGGACAGTTTGGCGTCGGTTTTTACTCCGCTTTCATGGTAGCCGAACAGATCACGGTGGAAACACGGCACGCCGATCCGGATGAAAAAGGGTGGATCTGGGTATCCGACGGCAAGGGCACCTACGAGATCGATGAAAGCGATCGCACAGAGCGCGGCACCCGCATCTCATTCCGGCTCAAGGATAATCACAAGGAATTCGCCAGCCCTGAGCGCATCAGGCAGCTCATCCGCAAGTATTCCAACTTTGTGGACTACACCATCGAGGTGAACGGCGAGGAAGTCAATTCACGCGGCGCCGTCTGGCATAAAAACAAAAACGAAGTCACCGATGAAGAGCGCAATGAATTCTACAAGTTCATCAGCAACGACTTCGAGGAGCCGCTCG
>SKYW01000110.1 GCA_007127695.1 Balneolales bacterium
GGACTCAATCCCGGCGACCGGTCACAGCTTTTTGAAGATGCCATGGCGCAGCGGGATGAGTTTGAGCAAATGGTCCAGGATGCGATCGCCAACCTGCCGAGCGAACTGACCATGCCGCAAGTCCCGGGGGTTGATTTGAGCGAAGAACTTCTTGCCGAGGCAGGATACAACCTGAGGATGCTCAGCGACGCACAGCGCAGCAGCTGGCACGATACCATGATCCGGAACGAAGAAGCTTCCGGCCATGACGCGCCTCCTGTACTGCGAGGCATCCACGCCAGTGAACTGCTGATTGGCTTGACATCAGAGTCGTACCGGAATGACAACCAGCTCAATGCCAGTTCCGCCACTTCCTGGGTCCAGGCCAAAAACGATCTGCAGACCCGGCTCTCCCATGTTGAAAGGCTCGCTCAGCAAACGGCGGACCGACTTGATGATATCGTCATCAGGGCCATAGAGTATGAATCCGAAGCGGCCCAGGCTATGGATGATATGGTTTCCGCAATGACCGAATCGCCGGTCAGGCATGTTTTCAGGCCCCAGGGAGACCTGAATGAAAACAATCTCCCGTCCTTTGAGATCGATGAAGACAAGGCGATCGAACAGTCCCAGGCCATCGACAATCTGGTTGAGGCCATAGAAGCGCTCGACGAGCAGGTCCGTGAGGTGGTCGGGGCCATCGAGCATAACCTCCTCGAAATGGATAACATGATGGACGCCAGGTACCGGAGGCTGGAAGGGAGCACCTCGTCTGATGTACAGGTTTCGGGTCCCGGCACGGTTTATTCCGCTCCTGAGATCCTTCTGCTTGAAGAACCTGCCATCAATACGGTATTGCAGATGTCAGGATATGCCCTGGAGGCTGTTGACCGGTATTACAGCCTGATGGGCAACAGTTACTGGCACAAAATCAATGTGGCCGCCCTCATCAACAATTTGTTTGATGCGATGACACCGGAACTCGAAGCAGCCGTGACGGAACTCTATGGACGATTGCAGGTGGCATATCAGAACAGGGGGTCCAGTCCGTCACGATTTGAACAGGAGCGGTTGATGGCGGGAAGGCGGGTGTGGTTTGTTCATGCCCTCGCCGAAGATGCCACAAACATCACCTATCCGGCCGATGCATCTGCATTGTCAGGATTCACCGATGCGCAGATGGCCTACTCGGACCTTGCCGGCGCGGAAACCGACGATCTCAGCAAATACCGTGATAATATCCGCCAATTGTGGATCGACCTCCGAACGCTCGGGAACCGGGAATATATGGAACATAAAGCCGCGTTTGTGGCCGAAGACTTCACGGACAGCTATCTCGAGACACGGGGCGCCCTGCTGGATGTGATGGAAGTCCACACAGGCCTGCTGGAGGATTTCTATGACCTGAAGGCACGTATTCTGGGTACGCTCTACCACATCATCGACAATTACGTGGAAGTGAGGATGCAGGTCGACAAAGGTGAGCCGGACGACCTGCTGTCCGCCTACCAGAACCGCCGCCAGGAGATCCTGCAGTTTCTGGAGCCTCCCGTGCTGTCGTCCATTACCGTGGATACGGAGCATCAGACGCCGCACTACTTCGGCAGGGCGGAGATCCTGTGGGAAGCACAGCATCCCGTCGGTATTGTCGAGGCAGGCATCCGCATCAACCGGGAGAATCTCGGGGGAACGGGACAGGCCGGCCAGGGCGGATATGTCAGCATTGGCAATGTCAACAGCTACAGTTACACGGCCTTCAAGCGCGATTTCCAGGAACAGAACGTGCTTTCGGATGCCGTCGGCAATACCGCGTCGGTCAACGTGGACCTCAGGCTCCGGGGAGAAGGCGGAATCGTATCCACCAGACAGGCCACCTTCAACATGCAGCTTGCCACGGGCGGGGTTTCCACACCGCCGGGACAGGAACTCCTTCCACCCGTCACTTCCCCGCCGGAAAGGATCCTGGTCGATATGGACTACTTCTACAACCAGGGGATGATGGAATGGACTGATATGTCCGTGGACCGGTTTGGCCGTGAAAGCTTCACGGAGTATGAAACATCCGCCTACTGGACGGGCCGGCCGGAGTTTATTGACCTCAGGGTGCTTGTACAGGAGGAATCCGATATCCAGAAGTACGAATATGCGGTTGGGTCTTCGTCCGGTTCCACCGATATCATCGGATGGACGGATCTGGTCGGCGTGAGGACGAACGTGATCCAGCAGCCCATGGCGGATCCTCTGGCAAGGAGCGGAGTGTACACCGAAGCCATGGAAGGCCGAACCCGTATCCTGAACATGGCACCGGGCGAGCGGTATTTTGTGAGCGCACGGGCCTGCAATGTGAGCGACCACTGTATTGAAACCAGCCTTCAGAGCCCTGTCGTCTACGATGATGTGCCGCCGTCCACCCCGACCCGTGGGGCCAGGATGCTCGCGACGGACTTCAGCGTGACGCAGGAATCGAAGCTGGTGGACAGAACGCTTGTTGATGTGCCGCTACTGCCGGAAGTGGAGCCTCTTGCTTTTGTCACTCGCGTGCCGGTCTATTCGCTTTCCATGAGCGAGCAGGAGAGGAGGATGACCCAGACCGACATCCGTCCGTCCCTCGGTACCGTCCGCTGGGGAGCCTCGGTTGATGAGCAATCGGGGATCTGGCGTTATGAATACCTGGTTACTCCCGAGCAGAATGTCACCGATATGCATTTTGCACAGGGAGCCTTTACCACGCAAAACACGGCGGTGGTGATCACAAGCGGTGAGGGGGTGCATCAGAATGTGGCTTTTGATTTCCTGGATGAGAGGTATGTCCATGTCAGGGCGATGAACAATGCACGGCTTGCCAGCGGTATCCACACGGCCGGACCGATTATTGCCGGGGATCCCACGCGGCCAACACGGCCGGTTGTTGTCGGGAAAGCGGAACCGACGGAGATCAAAATCTACTTCAGTGAGCGTTCGTATGATCCGGAAAGCGGAATGAAGGGACATCAGTATTCAATCGGAACGAGTCCGGGAGCGGCAGATGTGCGTCCGTGGCCGGATGATGATGTCATGGATTTCACGGACATGTCGATCCTTCCGAGAAAAGCTTCGGAAACGCCGCACATAAGCGTACCCGTGGACAATCTGCCATTTCGGACAGATCTCTACTTCAATGTCAGAGGGGTCAA
>SKYW01000308.1 GCA_007127695.1 Balneolales bacterium
GGATGGTCGCGCCGGTGAGCGCAACGGGTCCTGCCTGGACATCGGCCGGGGTCTGCGCCGCGGCTTTTCCCGGGTGGAATACGGACAGGGTAACAAGGGCCAGTGTCAGGGCGAGAGCAGCTGGCCGGACAAAAGTACCGGCGAAATCCAGAGACCGTGCCAGAGCAAAACCACTGATAACAGCAGGGGGCCGAAAGCAAGCAATGGGCCAGTTGTCAGCAACAGCCCGGCTGAAAGCAGCAGCCCGGACAAATGCATTTGCAAAAATGTCTTTAATGATCGGTTGGATAGGGTATTCAGTCATTTTTTTCCTCCAGAATGCGTTCGATGAGCACCGCTCTTTCTTTCTCAATGGCCTGACGGCGACGGGCGTCTTCTTCCAGGTCGAAATATTTCCGGCCATCGATCCACGTTTGCTCCGCTTTGGTCAGCGTTGACACCGGATCACCGCTCCAGATCACAAAATCGCCGTCCTTGCCCGGCTCCAGGGATCCAACCCGATGGTCGATACGCAGGATTTTTGCCGGGGCGGTGGTGACCATGGAAAGGGCGGTCTCCGGATCCAGTCCGGCGCGCACCATTTTGGCGGCCTCCCAGTTCATGCGGGATGCGATGTGGCTGTTGTCCGAGTGCAGCGAGGTCAGCACGCCGGCCTCATGCAGCAATCTGGCATTGTACACCGTGGCGTCATAGGCCTCAATTTTGAAGGACGACCAGTCGGTCCAGACCACGGCGCCTGAACCGTGCGCGGCCATTTCAGGAGCTACCTTGTAGGCTTCGACACCATGGTGGAACGACTCGATGGTCATATCGAATTCTTCGGCCAGCCGGATCAGCGCGAGGATCTCATCCTGTCGGTAGCAGTGCGCCTGGATGATCACATCCTCGTTGAGGATATCCACGAGCGCGTCCATGCGCAGATCGCGGCGCGGCGGCAGCCCCTGCCCGTTCTGTTCCCACCGGCTCCGGCGCGCCTCATAATCACGGGCCATGCGAAACCGGTCCGCGATGATCTGCTCCACGCCCATCCGGGTTTCCGGATAACGGTCGGTGCCGACGCGTTTGGGGTTCTCGCCAAGGGCAAATTTTACGGTTCGCGGAGCGTCTTCGATCAGCTGCTCATCCGACAGTGAGCCCCAGCGCATCTTCACGATGATGTTTTGCGCGCCGATCGGATTGGCCGAACCGTGCAGCACCTGGGCTGCGGTAAGTCCGCCGGCAAGCTGGCGATACATCCAGATGTTGTTGATGTTGGATGCGTCCGCCATGCGCACTTCGGGCACGATCGCGTTGCCAACCTCGTTGACGCCATCCAGCCCGGAGTGGATGTGCGGATCGATGAGGCCCGGGGTGACGTGCTTTCCGGTGCCGTCAATCTCCACGGCGCCGCGCGGAGTGCGCAGATCCCGCCCGACTTCCGCCACCTGGCCGCGGGTGATGAGCAGGTCCGCGTTTTCAACGATGCCCTCCGGACCCATGGTCCATATTGTCGCATTGCGCACCAGGACATGGCGGGGCTGGTCGGGCTTGCTTTCGAGGCCATATTCCATGGATGGACGCAGATCGGCAAGTTCCAGGTCGCGGGCCGCACGTTTGGGGGGATCGTCCGGCTGCGGGTCCCGGGAATCCGTTTGCCCCGAATCATCTTCTGTCTGCGGGTCCGACCCGGTCCTGACACCGCTCCACTGCAACCGTTGCCGTCCCGGCACCTCGGCCCAGCCGTACAGGTTGTCTCCGGAAAAGGATGCGGTCATGCGGACCAGCCCCTCCATATCAAACGGATCGGCGGGGAAGTCGACCATGAGGCGACCGGGCTCCTGCTGCACGCGTACGGAGCTGAGGCTGGCTTCCCTTCCATCAATGGTAATATTGCCGGAATAGCGGCCCGATCCCGGCTTTTCGATGGATAGCGTGGCCTGAATGCTGCCATCAGCGGAGGCGAGCTGCCACGTTCCGGCCGGATCGTGAACCGGCTCTGTGTAAACCGCAAAACGGTCCCCATCCACCCAGACATCCAAAATCCGGGTTTCCTCTTCAAACAAATCGCCATTGGTGATGACAAAATGCGCTGTTTTACCCGGCTCAATGGATCCGTGCGTCGCATCGACGCCAAGCATGCGCGCCGGATGGACAGTCAGGGCGGCCAGGGCGGTTTCAGGATCGAGTCCGGCATCAACCACTTTTCGCAGGTTGGCCAGAAAGCGGGACGGGTCTGAAAGCCGGGCGGCGGTCAGGGAAAATGGGATGCCCGCGTCGGCAACCCTGGCGGGATTCTCAGGCGCCAGATACCAGTGGCGCAGGGTGGACAGCGTCTGGTTCAATGCATCTTCGGGCGACTGGACCTCCGGCGGCTCCGGAAAATCAAGGGGCAGCACCAGGGGGACCGTCTGTTCCGAGAGCACATCCAGGATTTTGTATTCGTGACCGTTGCCGAGGACCCACGGCGTTACGGAAAATTCACCGGTGAGGCGCAGGGCGCGCTGGATCTCCTCTTCGCTGCGGGTCTCAAAAAACAGCGGCTGGCCGGCCCGGACCACATCGCGCAGAGCTGCCAGCGAGGCATTCGATTCCGGTCGCTGTAGTCCCGCCGGATTCTGCTGCCAGGCACGGTGCACCTGCTCGTACCATGCGGCATCGTACAGGGTTTGGCGTACCAGCGCGATGACCCCTGCCGGCGCGGTTGGATAGCCGAACCCGAGTTCAGGGCTTCGGGTCAGGGACACCGCATGAGCCACTCCTGTCCGGATCGTCCGGTCGGATGTGCTGCCGTCTCCGAGGGTCACCAGGGCCGTCTGTCCGCGGAAAATGCCCTCGGTCGGAACCGAAAGCACCGCGGTGAATCCCTGTGAACGGAGTTTTTCGCGACCGTCCCCTTCGGCGACAAACTCTTCTTCCGCCCTTATGTGCGCCCTGACCTGCGGATTCCAGGAATGGTTGCCGCGCTCGTTTTCCACACGCGGTTTTTCCATTCCAACATCCGTCCAGGCATCGATAAAACCGGGATAGATGGTCCGGCCGGCCATATTCCAGATGCGCGCGTCGGGCGGCGGCGTCACATTGCCTCCAACCGATTCGATCACGCCATCGCGGATGACCAGTGTTCCATTCGGGATGACCGTGCCGGGAGCCGTGACAATGGCCGCATTGGTAAA
>SKYW01000053.1 GCA_007127695.1 Balneolales bacterium
AAAATTCATCTGGCAGCCGTAGGTTTCGATGTAAAAAGTTTGATCAGCCAAAACGGTACTTCTTTTTGATCGGTTTTCAGGTTTATGGATGGTCGGTTTTCGCCAGTGCCAGGACGATCCTGTTGTCCCGAACGTCCCTGGCCAGCGATCAGGCAGATCGTGCCGTCCGGATCGTCAAAACAACCGGGAAATCAGACGGTTGCATCAGGCCATGTATCAGGATGCTGGCGCCACTGGTTCAGGAACGCGACATCGTCTTTCCGGATGGTTCCTTTTTCAAGCGCCACATCCACCAGCGTGGCGTAATCCGTCAACGTATAAAATGGGATATTGTGATCCGCGATATTCTGTTCGGAGACATCGAACCCGTAGGTGAAAATGGTCAGCAACGCCTTGACATCGGCTCCGATGAACTGAAGCGCCTCCACAACGGACAGCGCGGAGGTGCCGGTCGATATCAGGTCCTCGATGACAACGGTCGATTCGCCCTTCCGGACCCCGCCTTCGATCTGGTTGCCCATGCCGTACGCTTTGGCTTTGGCACGCACGTAGGCCATGGGCTTGCCGAGCTGGTCGGAAACCCATGCAGCATGAGGGATGCCGGCTGTCGCCGTGCCGGTAATCACATCCACCAGTCCCACTTCATTGGTGATGATTTCGGAAAATTTGTCAGAGATCTTTTTCCTGAGCTCCGGATAGAGAATGGTAAGCCGGTTGTCGCAGTAGATCGGGGAATTCCATCCGGACGACCAGACAAAGGGATTGTCGGGCCGCAAAAGTACGGCATTGATATCAAGAAGATCTGCTGCCAATTCCCGGGCAAATTGTTGGTCTGTAATCATATCGGGTCTGTGAATATCCTGCAGTCTGCTTCTGTTTTTAGCTGGTATCTCCCGAGCGCTGCCAGTATTGAACAGAAAAGTTTATAAGACTACAAATATAATAAATAACAGACACATTTGCGCATATATCCCGGCCAGCAGATCATCCAGCAACACTCCCCAGCCGCCCTCGGTGTTCTGGATGGCTCCTATGCCGAGCGGCTTCAGGATGTCAAAGAAGCGGAACAGCACAAAACCGGCGATGATAACGAGTAGATTGTACTCCCAGCTGGTGTAGACCGGTATGAACAGAAAAACCATGGCCTGTCCGGCAAATTCATCGGACACGCATTCGGATGGATCCGGCCCGTATATCTTTTCGATGCCATTTGCCGCCAGGAGTGTGACCGCAGAGAATAATATGGTGAGCAGCAGCGGACCGAACAGGGGATGGATATGCACGGAGGCCAGATAGATCAGCGGCAGTGCAGCAAGGCTTGCCCACGTTCCCGGAAATTTTGGAAGGAAACCAATGTAGAACACGCTTCCAGCCAGCACGGCCGGACTAAGCTTTTTTTGATTCACGAACGAAAAGCCTCCTGTTAATCCATATGTATTCAAAACCGGTGTATACGGTTACGATCATTACAAGCAGGAACAGCCAGCCCAGCATACCCGACTGCAGCAGCATCTGTGACAGCTCGCCGACGGCACCGCCTGCCTTGACCAGTACACCGACAAGCAGCGCGATGTAGAGAAAAACCATTTGCACCAGGGTTTTCACCTTGGCTGAGTAGAGGGTTCTCATGGACCATCCCGTGTGATCAGCCCAAACCCGCATACCCGTTACAAATATATCACGAAAAACGATAATCCCGATGATCCACCACGGAAACTGCGCCGCGTCAATGAACGGAAGGCATATGAAACCGGCAAAGGTGAGGATCTTGTCGGCCAGCGGATCCAGGAACTTGCCGAGACTCGAGGAGACGTCGTATCGCCGGGCGTAGTACCCGTCCAGGTAATCCGTGATGGCCGCAAAAATAAACACAACCATGCCCAGAGCGGCCAGAATTACCGCATCTTGCAGATACAGGTAAAAAAACAGCGGCGCCAGGAGTATTCGGGAGGCACTTAATATATTCGGAATTCGTTCCACAGAGTCAAAGATAAAAAAGTTGCGCCACTCTGAAAGCACATTTCTTCGATCTTACAATCGTCCGGGGATCTCTGATCCGGAACGCCGGGACAACCGGGGCGGGATCGCAATCCGATATTGCTGAAAATGTCGTTCTTTTGGAACAGCAGAAACCCTATTTTTACAGCAACCTGATCCCAGCATTCTATTTGCCATGTCATCTGTGAACCCATCCACCCATTCTGCGGCCATACTTACGATCGGCAATGAACTGCTGAACGGCGACGTGGTGAATACCAATGCGTCCTGGCTTGGACAGACGCTGCGCGGCATCGGGGTGCCGTGCGAGACGGTCCTGACCATTACCGACCGCAAGGAGCGGATCATCAGGGCGCTTGAAGAACTCTGGGTGGATCACGACCTGGTGATCATATCCGGCGGACTTGGCCCCACACGCGATGATGTCACCAAGCTGGCGCTGCTGGATTTTTTCCAGGACACGCTGGTCCGGGACCCCGTCGTACTGGAGCACGTGTCGCACTATTTCCTGAAGCGCGGACGTGCGGTCAGTGAGGTGAACCGCGCCCAGGCCGATGTGCCTGCGCGGGCCACAGTGCTGTTCAACGATCTTGGCACGGCACCCGGTCTGCTTTTTGAGCGGGAGGGAAGGCTGCTCGCGGCCATGCCCGGTGTCCCCTATGAATTGCATCATATCACGGAAAAACGCCTGATCCCGGAACTGGAGAAACGGTGGAAGAAATCGGAACGCCGGGTGCTCCAGCGATATTACCGCACCACGGGTATCGGGGAAAGCGACCTCAGTGACCGGGTGCTGACGGAACTGGAACATCGCATTCCACCGGATGTGGATATCGCTTTCCTGCCGCATCCACAAGGGGTGGATATGCGGATCACCCAGATCAACGGCCGGTCTGGCGATGCATTTCTGCAGTTTGTGGAATGGATCAGGGATACTGCCGGCGATTTCATCTATTCGGAGGATTACCGGCAGTCACTGGCCGCCCGTATTGTGGAGCTTCTGGGCGATGGGAACCAGACCCTTGCCCTGGCCGAGAGCTGCAGCGGGGGATACGTTGCTGACGCACTGACAGATGTGCCAGGCAGCAGCCGGTGTTTTGCCGGCGGGGTGGTGGCCTACAGCAACGATGTCAAAGTGAAGCAGCTGGG
>SKYW01000183.1 GCA_007127695.1 Balneolales bacterium
GACACTCCTACCGTGTGCGCCTGTATATCAGCGGAGCCGTGGACCCGCATATCGGCTGGATCAAGGATTTCGCGGATATCAAAAAGGCTTTCTCACCGGTATATCTGCAGCTGGACCATTACGTGCTCAACGACATCGAAGGACTCGAAAACCCTACCAGCGAAAACCTGGCCCGGTGGATATGGGAGAAGACCAGGCCGCTGCTGCCGGAACTCAGCCGTATTGAGGTGATGGAAACGTGCACCACCGGATGCGTCTACTCCGGGAAATGATTCATTCCCCTCTGATGAGTGGAACAGGCATGCTGGCAACCATCCCCTGCTGCCATCAGCCCCGGACGACAAGCTCCGGTTATACGCCCCAACAATGCGCTCAAGGCGCCAGCCTCCTGAAATGCCACCCGCCCTCCGGTTCCCGGATATAACAGATGCGGTCGTGGAGCCGGTTGACCCGTCCCTGCCAGAACTCGATCAGGTCCGGACGGACCAGGTATCCGCCCCAATGTGCCGGACGCGGAATATCGTCAAAGTCGCGATATTGTTCTTCCAGGTCCCGGGAACGTTCTTCCAGTTCCTGACGCGAAGCCACCTCACGGCTCTGCGGTGAGGCCACCGCACTGATCCGGCTGCCGGCCGGACGGCTGTGGAAATAGGCGTCGGATTGTTCCTCCGTAGTCTTTTCAGCCACTCCCTCAATACGGACCTGCCGCATCAGCTCCGGCCAGTTGAACGTGAGCGCAACATGCGGGTTCTCCCCGATTTCCCTGCCCTTCCGGCTCTCATAATTGGTATAGAAGATGAACCCTTCCTCACTGAATCCCTTCAAAAGGACCGTACGTCCCGATGGCCGCCCTTTCTCATCCACCGTGGAAAGGATCATCGCGTTCGGATCCTCACGGATCACACGGGTGGCTTCCTCAAACCAGGCTTCAAACTGCTGGATGGGATCCGGGTCGACGTGCGCCTCTTCCAGTGGCTTTCCCTGGTACTCCCGGCGCAGCATGGCCACCGACTGCCGGGCAAAACGCGCTGGACTGCGGACTTCGTCGCGCCCGGGAAGCCAGCGTTTCAGAAAACGGACCAAAGATCGATACATCGGTTATTCGGATGGTTGAAAAAAAAACGCAGAGATGATTTCCTTGCATAAACTTCGAATGGCGCAGAACGGCCACAGGACGTCATATGCTACAAATTCCACTGCATGTGCCGCTTGTACTGATGCAGGAACTCGCGGATGATCTGCTCCTTGGTGCAATTTGTCACATCATGGTAGAGCGGACCATCCTTAAGGTACACTTCCGCCCTGTAATACTCCCCTTTCTCATCCCTGAGTGGAAGCACCGGCCAGGAAAACTCCTTCTTCTTGTACGGACGGGAACGGATGGAAAAGTAGAACTCCTCGTGCCCGTCGTAGTACACACGAATGGTGGCCGCCAGTTTCTCCATCTCCACATCGATATCACGGTCGTAGTCCTTTAGTTCTTCGGCGATCTCTTCAAATGCCGGTTCCACGACCTCAGAGACAAAGCGCTTGATCCGCAGTTTACCCTCCGATTCGACTTTCCTTCGCATCTTGTTTTGGAACTCCTCGTCAAACAACTCTTTCAGCTCCTTCTTCCAGTCACTCATACAATATCCTCATTATATTCAGATTGAATACGACACAATCGGGTCACCCGCCCGCTTCAGGATCGGTCTTGTCAATAGTGCTCTGCTTCGACTTCTTGGTAAAGGTCTTTCTTCGGACCAGCCGCTCGGTGCCTTCAGAACTCAGACCTTTGTAAAGGCTGAAACACATCAGCAGAAGCACCACGGTGAACGGCAATCCGGTAGTGATGGCTGCGGTCTGCAGCGCTCCAAGTCCGCCGGCAAGCAGCAGTACCGCCGCAACGGCACCTTCGGATACGGCCCAGAAGACCCGCTGTCCAACGGGTGGATTCGGATTCCCGCCGGAAGCGAGCATGTCGATGACCAGGGATCCGGAGTCAGATGAAGTCACAAAAAAGGTGATGATCACAAGCGTAGCGGCAACGGAGCTGATCTGGGCCAGGGGAAGTCCGTCCAGCATGGCAAAAAGCATCTGCTCGGTACCGAGTCCGGAGATACCGGCATCACCGGACATCTCCATGCTGAGGCCCGTATTGCCAAAAACGGTCAGCCAGACGAACGTAAATGCCGTGGGCACCAGAAGAACCCCTCCGATAAACTCCTGTATGGTGCGACCTCTTGAAATTCGCGCGATAAACGTCCCGACAAACGGGGACCACGCAATCCACCAGCCCCAGTAGAAGAGGGTCCAGCCGGCAAGCCAGCCATCAGCGCCATCACCGTCGAAGGTACCCAGCCAGAAGGTCGACTGGATCAGGTTCTGCAGGTAGTAACCGGTGTTTTCCACCGTGGCGTTGAGCAGATAGACGGTGGGACCGGCGATGAAGACAAATATGATGAGCCCTACGGCTACCGTCATATTGAAGTTACTGAGCACGCGAATGCCCTTGTCCAGGCCCAAAACAACCGAGGTGGTCGCTATGGCCGTGATCCCTGCAATCAGGAGAATTTGAATATTGGTGGATATATCAATTCCGAACAGGTATTCCAGGCCGGCATTGACCTGCATAACGCCGAGGCCGAGTGATGTGGCCACGCCGAACATGGTCCCGAAGATGGCCAGGATATCGATGGTGTTCCCCATCCATCCATAAATACGTTCGCCAAGAAGCGGATAGAAAGCGGAGCGAATGGACAGTGGCAGGCCCTTGCGAAAGGAGAAGTAGGCCAGGGACATTGCTACGATGATGTACATTGCCCATGGATGAAATCCCCAGTGGAAAAAGGTCAGCCGCATGGCTTCACGTGCTGCTTCCAGTGATTCCCCTTCCATGGTTGGAGGTGCAATGTAGTGGAACATGGGTTCGGCCACGCTGAAAAAGACCAGGCCAATACCCATACCGGCACTGAACAGCATGGCGAACCAGGATGCGTAACTGTAATCGGGCTCGGAATCGTCCGGCCCAAGCCTGATCTTCCCGAAACGGCTGAAGAACAGATAAACCACGAAGACCAGGAATATCGCAAAAGACAGTACATAGAGCCACCCCATCTGCCCAACGATGAATGCCTGTACAGAATCAAATACCC
>SKYW01000160.1 GCA_007127695.1 Balneolales bacterium
CCCATATAACATATTGAATTATAACCGGATAGCGCATAAGTGTGTCAGCTATGGCAAGCCAGCTGACAGACCACTAAAGGTAAGAATATTATTGGAAAGGTAGCACTCCGAATCTGAAGGATTCTCAGAAAAACCGGTATCCGGTGTTGCGAAAAAAGTATCTGAAAAATGGTTTCTGTATCGGAAAGGGCAATAGGCAAATCTAATATCGGTTACCGGTCAGATGAAAATCGCGAAATACAGGCGAAAGTATGGTTTGAGGAGTTCCGGAATTGCCGGGTACGGCATCATCCTTCAGCAGGGAATCTACCGGAGCGCTTTCGGCGCCATGCTCCTCATTTCCAACATAGACGAAACTGCTGTGGCCATTCCAGACGCGGAACAGCTCCTGATAGGTATCTTGTGATTGGAAGGATGCGGGTACCTGTGCACCTGCTGCGGTTATTGTCTGATCGCCTTCTGATTCGCTGGTGATAACATCCAATGGCAGTAGGTAGGCCGTCGAAATCAGCAAACTGAAGAGTACGATAGCCGCTGTGGCCAGCAATCCTGGGTTGTTCCAGCTGCCGCCGAAAAACTGTTGCTGACTTGAGTATTCTTTTGCGTGATCTATGACCGCCTCGGAAATATTTGGAGGCGGCGTCAGCTCAGGCAGGTTTCTTAGTTTTTTCCAGGTGCTTTTCAGACTCTCCACTTCAATGAGCAGGTTTTGATCGTGATTCATCGCCTGCTCAACAAGCGTTATTTCTGATGGATCCAGTTCGTCAAAAACGTATTTGATACAAAGCTCATCTACGTTCGACATATTGGGTTTCTTTTCCATGTTCCTTGTCAAACATTTTTCTCAGGTTAATCAGAGCATACCTCATTCTTCCAAGCGCCGTATTGATCGAGACGTTGGTGAGTTCGGCAATCTCCTTGAATGACATCTCATAATAGTGACGCAGCATTACAACTTCCCGCTGTTCCTTGGGAAGCTTGGAGATGTGTTTCATCAGGCTGTCTTTTGCTTCATCTTTTTCGATAACCTCCTGGGCATCGTCAAGCGTCTCATCGGTCAGCCTGTCATAGAAGTCGTAATCCGGGTCATCCTGGGCGTTCACATCCACAAAGCGCTTCTTCTTGCGCAGATAGTCGATTGTGGCATTATGAGCGATACGCATGACCCATGCAATCCACTTGCCCTGCTCGTTGTAGGTCTCGTCCATCTTGGTAATGACCTTGGTGAACGTCTCCTGAAAGATATCGTTCGCCGTTTCGGCATTCCCCACCATGCTGTAGATATAAGAATATATCTTTGACTGGTGGCGGTCCAGCAGTTGCCGAAAAGCTTCCTGGTCATTGTTTCTGCGATAGCGCAGAACCAGTTCATGGTCGTCGACCTGATGCAGGGGTTTATGTGATTTGTGCGACATCATATTGACCTTTAACGCTGAGAAATTTATTGATATTGCCTAATTGGCAAGTGTTCCGGAAAAGAACGGTATCTGTTATCTATAAGCCTCCGTTTATTTTGTTATCAGGGTATCACATATATTCAAACAATCCTTGAATTGAAATCATTTCGCAATTCGCGAATCTGCGACATTTATATCTAACTCACAATACAAATCATTACACGGTTACACCTAGTCCCCACTAAAACTTTTTTTAGCGGGTTACTGATTACTTATACGCACCTGATTATCCCAGGTTCATTTTGCCTTAAAAAAGCACTCAACGCCTCTCCTCTTTCCGAAAATGTGCATGCACCGCTTTTGCTGCTTTATCACCTGTGATCTTCTTGAGCTCAGGAATATCCTGATGCATTATTTCCGGTATCGATCCATATTCCTTCAATAGTTTATCTGCTGTCTTTTTACCAATGCCCGGTATCTCTTCCAGTTCGGATCGAAACGTTTTTCTACTGCGCACATCCCTGTGGAATTGAATGGCAAACCGGTGGGCTTCATCACGAATTCTCTGAAGCAGTTTCAGGCTTGAGGATGTTTTAGGGATCATGACAGGATCGCGCGAGCCTGGGTAAAAAACCTCTTCCAGGCGTTTTGCCAGGCCAATTACCGGTACATCAGACCCCATTCCTGCTTCGTAAAGTGCGCTTACGGCACTGGACAGCTGTCCCTTGCCACCATCCACCACTATCAGGTCGGGAATCTGCCGGCCCTCCTTTTTCACTCTTCGATAATGCCGTCCGATGACCTCTCTCATGGATGCGAAATCATCAGGCCCATCCACCCCGCGCACATGAAACCGCTTGTAACTGCTCTTTCGGGGCTGACCGTCAACAAAACATACCAGGGAAGCCACGGTAAAGGCACCCTGAAAGTTGGATATGTCGAAACACTCGATCCGGCGTGGCATCCGCTGGAGAATCAGATCCCGTTTCAGAGCCTGAACCGAATGCGGGACCCGTCCCTGATCGGCTTTTATTTTTTCCAGCAGCCATTCCTTCAGGAGCATCCTGGCATTTGAAGCGGCCATCTGTACAATTTGTGCCTTTTCACCTCTCTGCGGTTTGGTTATCGGAACCTTTTTCCCTCTTTTCTGCCAAAGATATTCAAACAGCGGTTCATCATTATGGATGTCGTGACTGCAACAGACCTCATCCGGTATCACTCCGGATAGCTCACCGGTGTAATAATCCTCCATAAAAGCCTGAAGGAGCATCCCCTCTGTGCGGCCTTCAATATTTTTTAGATAGCGGTGGTATTTGCCGACCAGTTTTCCTTCACGGATCTGCAATAGCACTCCGCATGCAATGTTTTCATCCCAATCCGAATCCAGTGCAAAGACATCCCGGTCAAGGCCGTCCGGCGTGACCATCTTCATTTTTTCGCTGAATCTTTTGAGTGCCAGCATTCCGTCCCTGACATTGGCAGCCTGCTCATACTGAAGTGCCTCTGCAAGCTCTTCCATTTCAAGCTTCAGGTCCCGGATAAGCTCTTTTGTTCGGCCATTGAGCAGACGCGTCACCTGATCCAGCCGGGCCCGGTACTCTTCAAGGTGCAATTCACCGGAACAGTTTTCAAAATAATCCTCAAAGCAGCGGCCCCATTTCGGCAATCCTTTGCTGCGATCGATCATACGGGAGGAACATGCGCAGGTACAGAGTTGGAACGCCTTGCGTATGGTTTCAAGCATGAGCTTCATTTTGCCGACATGGTCATATGGACCATAGTAGCGGCTGCCGTCACGAACTATGGTGCGGGTGGGGAACACGCGCGGCCTATCCTCTGCCGTCACGCAGATATAAGGATACGATTTATCATCCCGGTAGAGTATGTTGTACCGCGGGCGGAACTTTTTGATGAGATTGTTTTCCAGGATGAGGGCTTCTGCCTCTGAGTCGGTAATGATGACTTCGACATCCGCAATCTTCCTGACCAGCGCCTGGATTTTTCCGGTATGATCGGAGGCATTCTGAAAATAGGATCGCACACGCTGGTTCAACCGTTTCGCCTTACCGACATACAGAACTTCCCCCCCGGCGTCCTTGAACTGATAAACCCCGGGTTGGGGTGTCAGAGAGTCCAGTTTTTGTTTCAGTTCTTGTGTCATTGTGGATGATTATCCATCTTCAGATTATCCTTCAGGTAAAGTATATTGCACATCAGGGACCACATGCGTAATGCTGGTGTTCCAGAAAAAATTGTGATAAAAATACGGAGATTTACCATCACGGAAAGGTACAGAAATATCGACATCCTTTATGAGGATAATCACTTGCTGGTTGTGTACAAACCGGCAAACATGCTGTCTCAGCGTGATCGTACGGGCGACCGTGACCTGCAGTCCCTTCTGAAGGAATGGCTTAAAGATAAATACCGGAAACCCGGTGAGGTCTTCCTTGGTCTGGTGCAGCGACTTGACCGGCCAACGCAGGGATTAATGGTATTGGCACGCACTTCCAAGGCCGCATCACGGCTCTCGGAGCAGATCCGAAAGCGAACCTTCCTGAAGGAGTATCTTGCCGTGGTTGCGGGAAAGAATATCAAAAGCCGGGAAATGACCCATCAGCTTGAAAAAGATCCATCCCGAAAAATGGCGGTGGTGGTTACTTCCGGCAGACGCGACCCGCTGGAAAGTGCCGGGAAACAAAAATCAGGAGAGTCCGCCGGAAGCAAGCAGGCCGTCCTTAACATAACGCATCTTGAGACGCAGGGTGAACATTCACTGGTAAAAATAGAACTGAAAACCGGTCGTTTCCACCAGATCCGTGTCCAGCTCGCTGAAGAGGGCATGCCTGTTGCCGGCGACAACAAATACGGCTCGACAGGCAACCAGACCCGTCAGCTTGCACTCATGTGTCACAAGATCGCATTTGAACATCCAACCAGGCGGGAACCCATGCAATTCACTGCCGGTTTGCCACAAGAGTTCCCCTGGGACCGGTTCCAAAGTCACTGACCCATCTTTTTCAATTCAGATGCTCAACCCTGCGGAGGAATTCATCGGGACCAACGAAGCCCACGACGCGTGCGGCTGCCACTTCATTTCCATTTTCATCAAGAAAAACGATCGTGGGCACACCGGCCACGTTGTAATGTCGGCGGATTTCCTCAGATTCGGGTGAGTCGAAGTGCGTTAAATCCACTTTCAATCGAACCATGTGATCGGTTGCCTCGATGACACGGGAGTCGGTGAAGGTGATTCGTTCGAGCTCAAGGCAGGGAATGCACCAATCGGCATAGAAGTCCAGCACCACAGGTCTGCCTTCGTTCCGGGCCTGCGCAATTTGTTCCTCCTCGTAGGGTTTCCATTCCATTCCCTCTTTCTGCAGGTTCATGATGAAAATGACACCCAAGATGATGGCGATGGTTCCAAATGCCATTTTGACTTTTGAAAAAACCGGTGTGCCACGTCCTGATGAT
Organism: Balneolales bacterium; assembly: GCA_007127695.1. Lineage (GTDB taxonomy): Bacteria > Bacteroidota > Rhodothermia > Balneolales > Natronogracilivirgulaceae > SKNL01. The sequence continues at coordinate 4,872 of SKYW01000160.1, forward strand.
TCCAGAAACCCGAGGTAAACCCCTCCAATGATAAAACTGATGGGAATAACCCAGTAGGCATCACTGACAGAAATAAAGGGCATCGAAAGGTAGAACAGTGCCAGTGCAACCAGCACAACTCCAAAGACTTTTTTCACCCAGACCATCCAGACACCCGATTTGGGAAGTTTCGGCAAGAGCCCGGAAAATGTACCAAGAATCAGGTATGGCAGTCCGAGTCCCATCGAAAGCACAAAAAAGGACCAAAATCCGAATACCGGATCACCCTGGGCACCGATAAATGCAAGAAGGGCAATGATAGGGGGGCCGATACACGGGGCTGCAAATATACCGACTACCAGACCGGAGAAGTAGACGCCAACATATCCTGTCGACGTACCCGTTCCGAGACGGGATGCCATCCAGTATGGTATCTGAATTTCATAGAGGCCGAACATACTGAGTGCCAGTGCAAAAAGCAGAACACCAATGCCACCCAGGACCCATGGGTGTTGCAGCCATGAACCAAACAGTTCGCCGCTGAATGAGGCAAGGACTCCCAGGATACTGTACATGGTTGCGATTCCCAGAACATAGATAAGCGCTTTGGAGAAAACCCGGAGCATATTGGGGTCATTCTGTCCACCAAATATGGATACCGTTACTGAGAGCATCGGGTAGACGCATGGCGTCAGGTTCAGGGCAAGTCCGATGAAGAACAGTGCCAGGAAAGCCAGCAGAAGTCCCCGCTCGCGAAACATGGCCTCGATTTCATTGGCAGAGCCGGGTTGGATGGACATATCTGCAGCGGCCATACCCTGATCATAATCTGCAAACACATCCTGGTGAATGGCCCGCACCTCTGAATCCTTCTCCACCACGTCAATCAGAATGCTAACCGGCAGATTGGATGGTGCCAGGCAGTTCATGTCATCGCAGGCCTGGACCCTTGCCGAGCCGGTCATCTCATAAGTGCCTGGCTGGAGGTTTGATGATGCGCGGATGTCAAGGTATACAGGTACCTTGCCGCCGTAAACAAGCAGTGCCTCACCGCCGGCAAATGCAAATTCATACTCGTCCGGTTCCGGGTATCGGATATCTGCAATAATGAACCCGTCCTTTGGATCCATGGTAACTTGCGTACCTATCAGATAATCAAGAGTCGGTATGTGGGCGTTGACATGCCAGGTGTCCGCAATATCAAGAACAACAGCGGCATTGAAAGACTCTCCGGCCGGTACTGCTTCAACCGATAGGAATGTTGCGACATCCACTTTTTCCGTGCTTCCCCGAAGTTGTGCCGGGGATTGCGTCACGGATAGTGAGAAAATGGCCAACAGTATACCAACTGTCAGAAACCGGGAACGGGATGGGATTATTGGGATCATTACTGTGGTACGTTGTACAAAAAGTTATCAGTTGGATTCGGTATACTGCTGAAATGTCTGTGTGCGATAGCTCTCGCTTCCTACGAAAGAGAGCATTTTGTGAAATCTTTCCGCCTCTATGAATCCTGGCTGAAGCGCAACAGGTTCGCCCTGCGGGTTGAGGAAGATGGTGGTTGGAAAGGATTGTACTCCAAATGCAAGAGCCAGATCCTGCATACTGTACGATTGGCACTGAAATGCAACCACGTGTGATGATTCTGCATCAATGCGAACAGGAAAAAAATACTGGTCAAGTGCTTCCTGGACTTGTTTATCGGCATAGGTTTCACGATTCATGCGGCGACAGAAACCACACCATTCTGTATACACATCCAACAGGATGTATCTGCCTTTGTCCAATGCCTGGTTCTGTGCCTCTTCGAGGCTTACCCAAAAATCGTGGTCCTGTTCTGCTGGTTGATTTTCCACGGCACCACTGTCTGACGAGCAGGAAAGAGCGAACAAGGCAACTAATAGTGGTATAAAAATTCGATAAGGCATGCGATATTTTTTGGAGTTCGGGTAATAATTGAAAAGTCGGTCGCCTTGTAACTCGAAGGCGCGATGTATTGGTACCAGATGCTTTACGGGTGACATAACTTACGCATTTTCTAAAAGCCATGGACGTCAGTCAGGCATTTGCCAAAAGATGATCCTTAAACATCGATTCAGCATATAACGTTTAAAACCTGACTTCGATCATGTTATTTATTTCGTAAATGAAATCGGATGTGCTGAACGGCGGGTCTGAGTCATAGGTACTGACAAATTGAAACACAAATCGCAGGTTTTCTGAAATCCGGAATCTTAGTTGCCAATCTGAGGTAAAACGCGGCTTGAAGAATCTGTCCGGCCGGGCCTGGTAGTAGCTGATTGCCGCAAAATCCAGGTTTTCTGCAATTCTGCCTCTTACATTTACACTAGTGGTAGACTTCAGCAGGTTCCTTTCTTTTCTCAGGGATTTCTCATCATCCTGCCAAATCTCATTTTCAATCATGAGACCTGTGCTGGCGAAAGCCCTGAAGTTTTCTGTCTGTGCAAATCGGATGCGTACGGCACCACCCGCCAGTCCCCTTCTTTTCAAACCCCAATCCAGATTATATTGTGCCTGCAAAAAGAATTCCGGTGCAATACTGCGATTGCGGTACAGCACACTTCTCAAGTGAATGAAACCATCATTGAGCACGTTGCTGCCTTCGACACGCAAGAAATTATTTCTTCCCAAAATAAGAAACTCATGCTGACGGGTGCTGTATGTCAGGTCTGCCGAGTTTTTCAACTTGATGATCTGCGATGTATTTTTTGATATCTCTAGCCCGATACCAAATCCACCTGAAAATCTCTGCAATGTATCAGCTTGTATTCTGTGGGTCTCTACATTTACAACCTGGGATAGAGAAGGTGATCCAATAAGAAAAATTACTGAGAAAAGAAGTATGGAAACCGTTTTTGGGGCTTTGACAAACATGGTGGCTGTTATATGCAACGATAAATTCTAAAAGGTAGATGGATAACGAGAAAATCGCATATTTGGGCAACAAGGTACAAATTTTCATATTAACTGATAAATTCAGAAACAAAAATGGAACTTTGTGAGGAAGCGCAAAGTTAAAATATGATTAATATGTACGTTTCTCCAACTGAACAACCGCATACGCCGCACTTACGCAATGGCACATAAGCTTAGTAGAGAAGAAGCATACGAGATGGTCACACCGGTCGTTGACGGAGAGGCGTCGGATACGGACGAGAAGTATTTCTTTGAATTTCTGGAAAACAATTCAGATGTGAGACAGTATTACGAAGAAGAGTTATGGTTGAAACAGCTCGTCAAGCAGAAAACCGAGTTTCATCCTGCGCCGGACCATCTAAAAAACAGGATACTGCAGACCATTGCGTCGATGCGCAGTGGAGACAATACAAATTCAGGTTTTGCATACGGGGAAGCGCAACCCAAAATCTATTCCAGAACGTTTTTCAGGATATCCGCGGGTTTGGCTGCGATACTTGTGTTATCACTTTTTATCTATTTGATCAGCATATTCAGTGAACAGGATATCAATACACAGGCGGACAGCACAGCGCTTCCGACAGTGGAATCACACGTGTATCAGTACTTCGTCGAACATGCAGGAAAACTCATTCCACCAGATCTGGCATCCGGTTCGGGATCGGACATACACAGTGAAATAGTTCGCATGTTCCAAAATGATTATGCCATTCCGGAGCTTGAAAATGTATTTTTGGCCGGTGTCGTGCAATCAGAGCTGCTTCCGGAATATCATACGCCGCTTTTTGAGTACAAGGTGGATGAAGACGACATTATATATATATTTGCATTTCACATACCTGAGATGGACAATTATCTGTCCAGAAGCAATGAAGCCAGGGCGCATTGCATCAGAAACACCGATTACCACATTGAGCATTTTGAAGACAGGGATATTGTCTCCTGGAAATGGGATGACAACTGGTATGTCGGCATCTCAAACCACGACGGGGAAACACTAGTCTCCCTCCTGCCTGGTGAAACAAACCGTTAACGATAGCGGGCTTACGTTCACCCATCCTGAAGTTCGTGGGAAATTGAGTTTACGTGCGGGTTGTAACTTTCCTGAAAAAACTCAAAAAAAATGGTATCACCAGTTCTCTCGATAACTTTTGCATCCCTGATAACCTCCTGATACGTTTTATAGCAGGCAAGAGCTTCTGCTGCTTTTTGAATATCTTCAGCTGACACCGGAATCGCACAGTCAATTTCGGATTCTGTTGAAGTGTGGAGTTTGAATTTCCCTTCAGCCGTTTCTGTCGGTGCCAGGGTAAAAAGAGCCAGTCTCCTTGGCGCCTTATCCCACTCCCTGCGCAACTTGCAGAAGACTCTTTTTACAATGGCATGTGTCACCAGATGGTCATGGAACCCGCTGATTCCATGGACAGCATAGGTTACAACGATGTCTGGTTCTACCGAACGGACATGCTGTTCCGTGATTTTCTCAATTTCCAGCGGATCCAACTCCTTAAGGCCACTGTCCGGCAAATCCAGAACCGTCATATCTGTCAGGTTCAGTACTTTTGCTACATCAAGCATTTCCTCGAACCGGATATTGCCCATCTGTTCAATGGTATATCCGTATTTATGGCGAACCCTCGTCGCACCTCCGCGGGTATATGTCAAAAGAAATACTTCATGGCCTTGCCGGATCTGAGAAGCTATTGCAGGTGCTGGTCCGAATGATTCATCGTCGGGATGAGGAAAAATATAGAGGACACGCATGGTATCAGGCATACTTTTCGAGTGAGCTGGCGGAACGTTTGATGAGTTGTGAATAAAAGAAAATCATCTCATGATAATTTTGCTTGGACAGCCGCTCATTAGTGCCATGTACTCGATCCAGGTCACTTTCATCCGCTCGAAGCGGAATAAACCTGTAGATATTGGATGTCAGGCCGGAATAGTGGCGGGCATCAGTTGCACCAACCATAAGTGATGGAGCGACTACAACTTCAGGGAACACTTTCTTTATGGTTTTTCTCAGCAATTTGTATGCTGGTTGCTCTACGTCAGATACAAGCGAAGGATTGATGGATCCATGCAATTCCCTGATTTCAATTCTCGGGTCATTTATTGCAATTTCAACATGTTCATTGACACTTTTTATCGTATCGTTTGGATGGATCCTGAAATTCACGATGGCTCTTGCCTGGGTCGGAAGCACATTTTCCTTGATACCTGATTCAAAAATTGTAGTAGCTATGGTGGTACTCATTGCCGCTTTTGTTGCCGGCATGCGATCAAGCTCACGCTTTACCAAACCTCCAAAAATCCACAGATTTGCCATCACAATCCGGTAAGGTAAAGGCATCTGCGGGCCTATGGCTTCCATTGTTCGTTTGACAAGTCCATCCACTTTTCCTTTGATGGGGTTGTTTTCCAGTTTGTGAATAGCTTCACTCAGCACTGCTATTGAAGTAAGACCCTGAGGAACAGACGAATGTCCGCCTTCCGCGATCGTTGACAGTTCCAGACTCAGATATCCTTTTTCTGCAACGGCGACCAGGGCCACCGGATTGGGCAGATCCGGAAGGATGTCATGAACAATGGGTGTGCCTTCATCCAGTAGAAACTCCAATTCCACATTTCTTTCTTTGAGCAACTGGCCGATAGCATATGCACCCTTTTGTCCATCAACTTCCTCATCATGCCCGAATCCCAGATAAATGGTGCGCTCCGGTTCGAATCCCGATTCAAGAAGATGCTCGACAGCTTCCATGATTGCCAGTACACCCCCCTGAACATCCATGGCACCTCTTCCCCAGATGTATCCCTCCGCAATCTTGCCCTCGAACGGTGGATGTTTCCAGTCTTTTTCTGTTCCAGGTTCAATAGGTACGACATCAATATGGCAAGTGTACATTCCCGGTTTCAAGGCCTGATTTTTTCCAGACCATGTATACAGCAAGCTGTAATCGTTAATGATTTCCTTTGTAAGTTTCCGGTGAATGTGAGGGAACGCATTTTCCAGAAAGTGGTGCATCTTCAAGAAGGCATCTTCGTTGAAGTCCCTTGAATTTTGAGATGAAACAGTTTCGTAGCTAATGGCTTCACTTAGACGTTCGGCGGCTTCATCGATATCAAAATCTCCGGGAACAAACCTGTTTTTCTCTCCGTGATGCCTGGTATATCTCATTGTTCTGATGAGAAGAACAGCAAAAAATAACAGGAACAGGAGTCCGACGCCGGCTATTGTATATATCATACAGAATAAAGAAGTGCTTCGACATGCAGCTGGCGGATAACAAAGCCGTCAGCGTTTTATGAATGGCAGGAAGTTACATCTTATTGATAAAAATGCAGTAATGCCCAAAAAATGACATAGTCGTCCAGCTATACTCAAGGTATACGATAAATGCGAAGCAGGGTAGCTCTGAGTAAAGGAGTATAAGCGCGGTTGTAACAAAACAACCGCTACTGTTTTATCAGAACTATCGCAAAAAAAGCAAAGTAAAATAAAACCCTTGCAGGGTTTACACTTTAATTACTTCCTTGGCTTGTAAACCTTTATCACTTTCAGCGACTGTAAATTCGACTTTCTCACCTTCATTCAATACCCGATATCCTTCTGATTGAATTTCGCTGAAATGGACAAACAAATCTTCGCCACTTTCACGGCTGATGAAACCATAACCTTTGGCACCGTTAAACCACTTTACGACACCGGATTCTCTTTCTTCTGACATAACTTCTAAAACTCCTTAGTTATTAAATATTGCTGCATAAAGCATCCGATTGACCAGGCTCCGGCTCGATCCGAGCAGAGTAACTGAAAAACGATGCCATTAGTGATTATAACTTTTTCCAGTAAGATTCGCAACGGATTTGAAAAAAGTTGTAATTATTTACTTTTTTCGACACATCTCTGCAATTCCTGCATGATTCTGGTC